>JAZGGN010000221.1:0-2949 GCA_036480475.1 Gammaproteobacteria bacterium | reverse complement strand
ACGCAGTGCGCGAAGTGCACGTAGTGAAGCTGACTCAGGACGAATCGCGGCCCAAAAGCTGGCGCGTTAGCGAGTCGATTTAGCCCAGGGACGGGCTAAATCTTTCACGAGGTAGCGCCACCCTTAGTCATTTTTACGATACTTATGGCTTGGGTTTGACAATTTGGAGTCCGCTTGCTTCTGGCGTACTCACTGGGAAATATAATGAAGAAATTCCACAGAATAGTCGTCTTGCCAGTGAAGCTTGGTTGATCCCTGAAGACATGCAGGTGCGAATAGACATTGTGAAAAAATTGACGAAAATTGCTGATAAAGTCGGTTGTAGTATGACACAATTGGCATTAGCCTGGTGTTTGAAAAACTCACATGTGAGTACCGTTATTTTAGGTGCGAGTCGTCTTGAACAATTGCAACATAATCTCGCAGCCTTAGATTATAAAGAAAAATTGACGGCTCAAGTAATGACGGAGATTGATCAGGTATTGCAAGAGTATAAACCTAGAAAAAGCAGTTGACTTTTCCTGAATAATTTGACCGGGACAACTCGTGCAAATTTTTGATTCATCTGACACCACAATAAAATGCTAAGCCATTGTCTCGTAATACTTTGCGGGATAATTCTTCGCCTAATGAGGCTTGGATCAATGCAATGTCACTCATGAGAAATGGCCGTGGGGCACGGGTCGAAGGCAGATCTGTGCCAAAAATAAGGGCATCAGCAGAAATTTTACATATTTCCTGAAGTGCTGTCGATATGTCTAAATCAACTCGCCCAAAACCACTGGCTTTGACTTTAGCCCCATGTTTAACCAGACAAAGTAAATCTTCAAAACCATCTTTCGATAAACCTAAATGGTCAATACTTAGTTTAGGCAAGCTTTGTAGAAATGGCAATAGTTTAGTGAGTTCGCAAGAGTGAACATAGCATTCTACATGCCATTTTGCTAAATTGTATACACGCTGGGCTAAGGATCCTAATTGCTTTAAATTACTTGTTAACTGTGATTCTCCACGATAAAGGTTAAATCGGATCCCCCTGATCCCTTTGGTATTAAGCGCTATGATTTGTTCATCACTGACTGTTATTGGGAGCTGAGTAATGCCAACATACCCTTTACCAAGTTTTGTAAGTGCATTCATGAGATAGTTTTGATCATAAGCTTGAAATGATCCAGAAACAATCACACCTCCAACGCTATCAAATACACTCGTTGCTTGTTTATAATCCTCACAAGTAAATGAAGGCGGCAAATATCCTTGATTAGCAACTAAGGGATATTCTGTATCGATAATGTGAAAATGGGCATCAAAAATTTGCATTGTGGGTTGTCCTCTAATTTACCCTAGAAAAATCTCCATTAAATCATTTAAAAAACGTCGTCCATATGCGGTGGGGCGCAGCGTTTCGCTATTATAATCTAATAAACCTTGAGAGACTGCTTGTTGTATTTTTTCAGTAAGGGTTGCCGCGGCTAAGCCTGTGCGTTGCTCAAATAATTTGATCGGAATGGCTTGTCGCAAACGTAAAGCATTGAGCATAAATTCAAAGATCAGTTCTGTCGATGTTAATGAAGTTTGCTTGCTGATAAAATTTTTCTCTGGATCTAAATAAGACGTGGGTTGAGCCACTTTAACTTGTCGTGTTACGGTGTTGTTACCAATATTAGTAATTTTACTGTGTGCGCCGGCACCGATCCCAAGGTAGTCACCGAAGGTCCAATAATTAAGATTATGTTGACATTCTCTCGTTGCTTGGCTGAACGCAGATACTTCATAGTGTTGGTAACCTGCTTGTGTTAATAGTTGCTGTCCTGCTTGTTCCAGCTCCCAGACTTGATCTTGATTAGGTAGACGTGGTGGACGTTTATAAAAAACAGTATTTGGCTCAATGGTTAATTGATACCAAGAGATGTGAGTGCTTTGGTAAGTTATTGCTGTGCTTAAGTCAGCCAGTGCTTCAGCCATGCTTTGCTGTGGCAACGCATACATAATATCAATGTTAATATTATTAAAACCACTATTTTGCGCAAGTTTGATCGCATCGGCGGCTTCCTCGTGCTGATGAATGCGACCTAAGCGTGTCAAATGTTTGTCATTGAAGCTTTGCACGCCGATAGACAAACGATTAACACCAGCAGCATGGTATTGTGCAAAATATTGTTGATCGATGGTGCCAGGGTTCACTTCTAAAGTAATTTCAGCTTGTGGTGTGATAGGCACTAGCGACTTGATCGTGTTTAATAGCCAGGCAATGTTTTCACCAGAAAATAAGCTGGGTGTGCCGCCGCCAATGAAAATACTCTCGATCTGACGCCCTTTGATTTTATCAGTATCGTGCTCAAAATCTTTGATTAAAGATTGCACATATTCTTTTTGCGGTATCTTTTTGTCAGCACGATGAGAGTTAAAGTCACAATAAGGACATTTACGTACGCACCAAGGCAGATGGATGTAGAGACTTAAAGGTGGATCTGTTGTAATATTTGGCATGGCTGATGTTAACTTAAATTCGGCAATATGAGTATGATGGAAAAGTGGTTAAGGAACGGTCATGAAATAACCCCCATGTGTTGCGTTCAGATTTATGCTAGATTGAGTTGTTCCGATTGAGAAAAACCGCAGGACTAGTAGAGCTAATTCGAGGATTTTTGGAGTGAGAAACAACTCAAGATGGTGTGAAGATGGACGTAAAACATGGGGGTTATTTCATGACCGTTCCTAAGAAACCAGATTGCTTACAATTAACAACCGTTGCTCGTTCACGCTTGTTTACGATTGAACAAATGCAATTGCGCTTTTCAAATGGTGCTGAACGTGTATTCGAGCGTATTAAAAGCGGGCCGAAAAAAGCGGTGCTGGTTATACCCGTTTTAGACGACAATACGATCTTATTGATACGAGAGTATGCTGCCGGCATTGATCGCTATGAGATCAGCTTTCCTAAGGGGA
>JAZGGN010000220.1:0-2878 GCA_036480475.1 Gammaproteobacteria bacterium | reverse complement strand
AAATATGTGATCATGGTCCTGGAGCAACCGAATAATGCCTATTTGATTATGGTCACAGTTGTGCTTGCTTATGGTGCTCTTTGGGTACTTAATCAATTAATTGGCTCCCTGCGAGAGCTTTGCGGCTTTCGTGTTTTAGAACGCACGGTTCGTCATTTGCATTTACATTTTCTAAATCACTTAAATCAATTATCGATTCATTTTCATACCAGTCGTGGTACCGGTGCGTTAACAAATGCTTTAGAAAAGGCTCAGACAGCCTTAGCAGCGATCCTTTATGGCCTGGTTTTCATGTTGATCCCCACGGTCATTGAAATACTGATCGCAGCCACTATTTTATGGCAATTTTATGGTTTGAGTTATGGCATGATTTTACTTTGGATCAGCGTCATATTTATCACCTTTAGTCTGATTGGCGCACAAAAAACATTGCATTACCGCCAGAAAAGTAACAGCCTACACCGTAATGTAATGAAAAATTTAGTTGAAAATTTAATTAATTTTGAACAAGTCCGTTACTTTGGCAATCAAGATCATGAAGTGCAGCGCCATGATGCTATTTTACAGCAAAAAGAAGAAGTTGAAACCAAAAGTCTGATGGCAATGGAGTTGCTCCGTATTGGGCAAGTAGTGATTTTAGGCTGTAGCTTTATATTACTGCTTGTGTTGAGTGCGCGTGGTATATACCTGGGGAAAATGGGGATCAGCGATTTTGTACTTATCAATGGTTTAGCATTGCAGTTTGTTATGCCCTTGAGTGCTTTTGGTAATATTTTTCGCGAAGTTTATAAAGCGCTGACTGATCTTGAACATGTATTTACTGTTTTTGATGCGGAACCTGAGCGTACAACACCTGCACCAACTAAACTAGTCCAGCTTAACAAGCGTGAGCCTATTATACATTTTGATGAGGTTACTTTTGGTTATGATATCGCGCAACCGATTTTGCATAATATCTCTTTCACAATCCATGCTGGAGAGCGAATTGCCTTTGTTGGGGATACAGGCGTAGGCAAGTCCACAATTGCCAAACTACTTTATCGCTTTTATGATATTAATAAGGGCACAATATGGATCCAGGGTAAAAATATCCAGCAGATCCGACAAATTGATATTGCTCATTATCTGAGCATCGTGCCGCAGCGTAGCACATTATTTAATGAGTCGATTTATTACAATATTGCTTATGGTAACTTGCAAGCAACTCAATATGAGATAGAGCAGGCAGCACGTATCGCACATATCGATGAATTTATAAATTCTCTACCGCAAAAATATCAAACACCAGTGGGTGAAAATGGGATCAAGTTATCTGGCGGTGAACGGCAGCGCATTGGTATTGCCAGGGCATTACTTAGAAAATCACAAGTCTATATATTTGATGAGGCAACTTCATCGCTTGACTCAAATACAGAAGCAGCGATCCAAAACACCATTGCGCAGGCAACCCGGGCTAAAACCAGCCTGATTATTTCACACCGGTTATCGACAGTCGTAAACTGTGATAGAATAGTTGTACTCAATAAGGGACGTATCGTTGAAGTGGGGCAGCATGAAGCTTTGCTGGAAAAGCAAGGCTATTATGCCAGCCTGTGGCAAAATTATCATAGCAAGTTTACTAAAAGAGCAGTTATAGCATGACCAAAGCTAAGAAAATCCTAATACTCTCAGGTTCACTGATAGTTATTATTTTGATGATAATTTTTTTTGTTCGCGCCAGACAAGTACTTGATCCACTGAAATTTGAATTCGTGGAGGTATCGCAAGGTGACTTAGTTGCCGTTGTCTCCGCCACAGGGACCATCAACCCGCTCAATACGTTTACTGTTGGCACGCAAGTGTCTGGGATCATTGAAAAAATTTATGTTGATTTTAATGATGAAGTGAGTCAAGGCCAAGTATTGGCTGAATTAGATCAATCCGTATTAAAGGTGAATGTTGCCAACAGTGAAACAAATTTAAAAAAAGCACAGGCAGGACAGCGCTTGGCACAAATTGAATATGAACGCACGCAAGCGTTAAAAGCAAAAGAGTATGTCCCGCAATCAGACTTGGATATCAAGCAAGTGGAAGCAGAATTAAAACAAGCGGAAGTGGAAACAGCACAAATAGAATTAGAGCGTGATCAAGTCGAATTAAATTATGCGGTGATTACTTCACCTGTTTCTGGTGTGATCTTATCAAGAGAAGTCGAGGTTGGACAAACAGTAGCGGCTGATTTTACCACGCCAGAATTGTTTTTCATTGCCGAGCAATTGGACGCGATGAAAATAGAAGCAGATATTTCAGAAGCAGATATCAGTAAAATTAAATCAGGACAAAAAGTTATATTCAATGTCGATGCTTACCCACAACAAGAGTTTATTGGGCATGTAGCGCAAGTGCGCCTTGATCCGAATAACGATAACAATGTTATCACCTATAGTGTGATTATCACGGTGGATAATTCCCAATTGTTATTATTTCCAGGGATGACTGCATTTGTAAACATCGAAGTTGCACAAAAAAATAATGCGCTCTATGTTGATAATGCAGCTTTTCGGTTTATCCCTCAGCAACCCTTCGTGCTGCCTGAGGACGAAGCTCAAACACCTATTTACTTATGGCGTGATACGGGCTTACAGCCAGTTGCTGTCGATAAAGGCTTACAAACGATGTTATTTACAGAGATTATTTCTAGTGAAATCCAAGCCGGTGATCAAGTCGTGATTTATTATCTTGGATAATGTCTGATGTTAATTGAAGTTGCCAATTTACAAAAAGATTATCAGATGGCCAATCAATCACAGTCTGTGTTAAAGGGTATTGACTTAAAGATTAAGTCGGGCGAATTTGTTGCGATCATGGGCGCTTCCGGTTCAGGAAAAACGACCTTAAT
>JAZGGN010000219.1:0-2915 GCA_036480475.1 Gammaproteobacteria bacterium | reverse complement strand
ATCGCGATTATCACAGCGCACCAGGCATTCCAATTAGAGGATGTACCTGTGAAAACGCTTGAGTTGTCGTGATGGTTATTTTTAATCAACTGCTAAAGCGTGAAGTATTGCTGGTTTATCGCCAACCCAGAGATATTTTGGATCCCTTGGTCTTTTTTATTATCGTTGTCACGCTATTTCCGGTGGCATTCGGGGCAGATGGCTCAGTGTTGGCAAATTATGCCGTTGGTGTGATCTGGATTGCGGTATTATTAGCTCATGTACTGACGCTGGATCGACTATTTCAACACGATTTTGCGGATGGCACTTTAGAGCAATTATTGCTAAACCCTTATCCTTTACACTTAGCGGTGTGTGCGAAGTTGTTGGCACACTGGTTTTTGACGACTGTGCCACTCGTATTGCTGGTGCCCGTGTTGGCTTTACTGCTACATATGTCATTAAATCAAATTCTATGGTTGTGTGTGAGCTTATTATTGGGTACACCCTTATTGAGTTGTATTGGTGGGATCGGTGCGGCATTGACGGTAGGCTTGAAAAGTCGCGGTGCCTTGCTTGCTTTATTGATCTTGCCGCTCTATATTCCAATATTGATTTTTGCGACCGGTAGTGTTTTAGCGATAAGCAGCAATGCGTCGGTGTTGGCGCCGTTGGCATGGCTGGGCGCCATATTGGCGCTGGCTTTGCCGCTGTCACCGCTGGCGATTACGGCTTTACTGCGGATTAATATCAATGCCTAAGATGGACAAATTACTCGTATTCTTACATAAACTAGGTTCACCCAAAAGTTTTTATGCCTGGTCTGGACGTGCGTTGCCGTGGTTCGTTATTATTGGCGGCATACTTTTTGCCTACGGTCTTTTTGCGGGCTTAGTTTTAGCACCACCAGATTATCAACAAGGGGACGCTTTACGTATTATTTATGTGCATGTGCCGGCTGCATTTATGTCTTTATTCATTTATTCAATGATAGCCACTTGCGCATTGATTCACTTAGTCTGGCGTGTGAAATTAATGGATGTGATGATGCAAGTCAGTGCGCCTATTGGCGCTTGGATGACATTCCTCGCTTTATTTACCGGTGCGATATGGGGGAAGCCTATGTGGGGGATCTGGTGGATCTGGGATGCGCGTTTAACTTCAGAATTAATTTTATTATTTTTATACTTAGGACTCATTGCCTTGCGTCAAGCCATTATTGAACCCCAGCAAGCCAGTCGTGCGGTTGCCATGCTTGCCTTGATCGGCTTTGTGAATATTCCAATTATTCATTATTCAGTATATTGGTGGAATACATTACATCAAGGTGCAACCATTGCTAAGTTTGCACAACCATCGATTGCAAACGATATGTTGTATCCTTTACTCGCAATGATGATGGCGTTTTTTTGTTATTTTATCGGCTTAATGATGATGCGTGCGCGCAGCGAAGTATTATGGCGTGAGCGTCGCACTCGATGGATCAGAAAATTAATACGGGATTGATGATGCTGACAAGTTTACAAACATTTTTATGGATGGGTGGCTATGCGCTTTATGTGTGGTTTGCCTTTGCGATGGCATTTTTGGTCCTTAGCTTAAATCTTGTCTGGAGTTTAAGACAACAACGTAAAATGAAACACGCAATCCGTTATTGGTTGCAGGAGAATGATGATTATGCACCCCCTTCGTAAACAGCGTTTATTATGGCTTTTATTTCTCATTGCCGGTGTTGCTGTGGCCATTGGTTTGAGTTTGTATGCACTGCGCCAGAATATCAATGCATTTTATTTGCCGAGCCAGGTGGTTGCGGGTGAAATTGATGAGACGCGTGAATTTCGCATTGGTGGCTTGGTGGTTGATAATAGTGTCGTCTATTTCAGTGAAGATTTGTCAATGGCTTTTACTTTAACGGACAGTAGTCATGAAGTGGTGGTTCATTATGTCGGTGTGTTGCCGGATCTATTTGCAGAAGGGCAGGGCATTGTTGCCCAAGGCCGCTTAGATGAACAGGGAACTTTTATTGCCAGAGAAGTGTTGGCCAAGCACGATTCTGATTATATGCCCAAAGAAGTGCGTGCAGCGCTGGAAGGTTAGTATTGAAGGATATAAGTAGATCATGATCCCTGAACTTGGAAATTTTGCCTTAATCTTAGCTTTGTGTATGGCATTGCTGTTAGCGATATCGCCAGTGAGTGCAGCTATGCAAACTGTTAAATTTGCGCGTGTCACTATTTTTGCGCAATTGGGTTTCATCCTGTTTGCTTATGTATGTTTGACGGTCGCTTTTGCGACCAGTGATTTTTCAGTGTTATATGTTGCGACCAATTCGAGTCGTGAATTACCTTTTGGTTATCGTTTAACGGCAGTGTGGGGTGGTCATGAAGGCTCAATGTTGTTGTGGGTGATGATCTTAGCATTTTGGACAGCTGCCGTTGCGCTATTTAAACGTGGCTTACCCGAAAAATTTTGGTTACGTATTTTAGTCGTTATGGCTTGGATCAACATTGGCTTTTTGCTCTTCGTGCTCGCCACTTCAAATCCATTTTTGCGCTTATTACCAGAGTTTCCCGATAATGGTCTTGATTTAAATCCATTATTACAAGATCCTGGATTTTTTATCCATCCGCCGATGTTATACATGGGCTATGTGGGTTTTGCCGTTGCTTTTGCCTTTGCCATTGCTGCGTTGTGGCAAGGCGAAATTGATCAGGCGTGGACGAAATGGGTGCGACCCTGGACTTTAGTGGCGTGGTGCTTTTTAACTTTCGGGATCGCTTTAGGCAGTTGGTGGGCTTATCGCGTGCTTGGTTGGGGCGGTTGGTGGTTTTGGGATCCGGTCGAAAACGCTTCCTTCATGCCTTGGTTAACCGGTGCTGCACTCATACACTCACTGGCGGTGACGGAAAAACGTGACGTCTTTCATGCATGGTCGA
>JAZGGN010000218.1:0-4965 GCA_036480475.1 Gammaproteobacteria bacterium | reverse complement strand
GCACAAATCAGACTGGCGGATCCCAGCAGCAATAGAAACCAACAAAATATTACCCGCACGTATGACTTCAGAAAGTTCTTGTGCCACTAGTGGTACCGTTTGTGGTTTTACACCAATAACGATAACATCTGCCTCATTCGCGGCTTTTTTATTATCGAGTGTCGTATTCACGGAAAATTTTGTTTGCAGTCGTATTAACTCATCTTCCTCAGGCGCACTGACCCAGATTGAAGCCGCAGGAAAATCATCACCAATCAAACCACCGACAAGGCTCGTGACCATACGACCTGCGCCAATAAATGCAATACTTACATTTTCCATGAATACACTCTCATTGTGAAATCAAACACGCCTTATTATCCTAGAAAAAGCAGTTGACCGCCAGCAGCTTATACAATTATTTGATTCATCTGGTGTCACGGTTCACCTCCCCCTGCACAAGATAGGGTATATACCCGTTACCCATCAAAAAGCTAAACTTCAGAGCTATTGGTAAATTTTAATTAAGTGCCCTCTTTGAAGGATAACGGGTATACTCCATCCTGCTAGGAGATCTATCATTATGGATATAATAGAATTACTTGCTTTTACTGTCAAAAAGAAGGCATCTGATCTCCACATTTCTGCAGATCTACCACCGATATGTCGCATAGATGGGGCGCTGCGGCGTCTTGCGATGTCTTCACTCAGTCAAACCCAAATATTCAGCCTTCTTCAAAGCATTATGAGTGCAAAGCAATTTAAAATACTGGCTGATCAGCTTGACATTGATTTTTCTTTTGAAATAAAAAATTTATCCCGCTTCCGTGCTAACGTTTACCATCAACGCAAAGGGCTAGCCGCCGTATTTCGCCCCATCGCAAGGAAAGTCCCGACACTTCAAGAATTAGGGCTGCCTAAAGTGATACAACAGCTTACCCAACTTAAAAATGGCCTGATACTGGTTACAGGACCAACAGGCTGTGGGAAAAGCACCACGTTAGCCGCCATGATTGACTTTATCAATGAAAAAAACGCGTGTCATATTATTACGATTGAAGATCCGGTTGAATACATTTTTGAGAGTAAAAAAAGCTTAATCAGCCAGCGGGAAATTTATCAAGACAGTCGAGATTTCAATTCTGCGCTCCGCGCAGGGTTGCGCGAAGATCCAGATATTATTTTTGTAGGAGAATTGCGCGATAGTGAAACCATTCGCTTAGCGCTCACTGCTGCTGAAACTGGTCATTTAGTGTTGGCTAGCCTACATACAACATCGGCAGCAAAAACCATCAATCGTATTGTTGATGTCTTTTCAGCCGCAGAGAAAGATACGGTACGAACGATGCTGGCAGAATCACTGCAAGCAGTTATCGCTCAAGTTTTAATTAACAATATCCCACAAGGACGCACAGCTGCATTGGAAATCATGCTCTGTACGCCGGCGATACGTCATCTTATACGTGAAAACAAGATCGCACAAATTTACTCAGTGATCCAGGCAGGACAAACACACGGTATGCAAACATTTCAGCAACATTTGCAGCAATTAAATCATCATAAAGAAACAACATAGAATAGCATGATACGCACTACAGTTCGGTTTATACCCACAATCTGGGGTGCAAAAATGCCTTCTTTGACAGATAACAGGTAGTCCTATTACCTTTGAAAGGCAACAGGTATGCAAATAACTGTAAAACTTACTTGGCTACTGCAACGGCCTCATCACCACTTAAAATAATAACATTGTTTGCATGTAGACCACGCTCACCGCGCTCAACATCAAAACTAACGGATTGGCCTGCGGTTAGTGTTCTAAATCCAGTGGATTGAATCGAAGAAAAATGCACAAATATATCTTCATCACCTGATGTAGGTTCAATAAACCCCCAACCTTTAGCATTACTGAACCATTTTACTGTACCAATTGCCATGAGTTGCCTCCTTGGGTTCAAACAAAGATCAACGTGATATGAAAACCGAATTGATCTCTCCTTATGACACCACAATAAAGGCAATTATCGTACTTCTCTATTAAAAACCAAAATACTTATTATGATGCGTATATTAACCATACCTCAAATACCTTAATGTGCTCAAGTAATATATAATAAAAGTGTAAATATATTTTATGAAAAACTGAATAATTTAAAATACATAGAATCAAATGGCATTTAATTCTCACAATACGAGCAGTAATCATCTCAATGCGCCACGGCCGATCAGCCTCGTTTTTTTACTTTTTTTTGGTGTGCTCATCGGAGTTATCGGTGGTTATGGTGCGGTTTTATTTCGCATGATGATCAGTTTTTTTCATAATATACTTTTTTTTGCAAATTTTAATTTGCACTATGATACCAACATCCACACCGCACCAAGCATTTGGGGGGTTGGTGTTATTTTTATGCCTGCAATTGCTTCTTTTGGTGTAACTTGGCTTGTAAAAACATTTGCGCCAGAAGCGAAAGGACATGGTGTTCCCGAAGTTATTGATGCCGTCTATTACAACCAAGGGAAAATACGACCTTTAGTTGCAATCATTAAATCAATTGCATCCGCATTGTCTATCGGCAGTGGTGGCTCAGTAGGTCGCGAAGGCCCAATCATTCAAATAGGCGCTGCTTTCGGATCGACCTTAGGACAAATCATTAAAATGCCTATATCACAGCGTATTACTTTAGTCGCAGCAGGTGCAGGCGCGGGTATTGCGGCAACATTTAATGCACCGATTGGTGGAATATTATTTGCGATTGAACTTTTGCTCGTTTCTGTGAATGCAAGAACTTTAGTGATTGTTGCGTTAGCAACGACGACTGCAACCTACATTGGACGCCATTATTTAGGGATCGATCCTGCGTTTAATATTCCTAAATTAACTTTACCATCAACACATTTGACGCAAATAAAGCAACTTTGTTTATTTATTCCTTTTGGAATAATTATTGGTTTACTTGCAACACTTTTTATTAAAATGATTTACTGGTTTGAAGATATGTTTAATGCCCTGCCCATTAATGATTATCTCAGACATTTCAGCGGTATGTTGATCCTTGGGTTAATGATGTATTTATTATTAATTTATAGTGGTCACTATTACATACAAGGTGTAGGTTACGCCTCTATTGTTGATATCCTAAATGGCATTCTATCCGATCCATGGTTTTTACTGTTACTCGGTGCAGCAAAACTATTAGCGACCAGCTTAACTTTAGGCTCCGGTGCCTCAGGTGGAATTTTTTCTCCAGGATTATTTATGGGTGCCTGTATAGGTGGCGCTTGTAGTCATTTTGTTGCTTTCTTATTTCCCGATCTTAACATCGAGCCAAGCTTATTTGCTGTTGCAGGCATGGCTGGCATGATCAGCGGTAGCACAGGTGCCACACTCACTGCCATTGTCATGCTCTTTGAAATGACACGCGATTATAATGCGATATTGCCTATTATTGTTACCGTCACCCTTGCTTATTTAACACGCAGACTCCTATCGCGCGAAAGCATTTACACGCTAAAATTATTCCGCCGCCATCACATCGTCTCTGAAGGCTTACAAAGCACATTCGCTGAAGTACAAGAAGCAGCCAGTATAATGAACACAGATTTTGAGATCATTGCTTTACAGCAATTAGAACAAATAAAAAGCGCAACATCACTGGCAAATAAAATATATATCATTAGAGAAGAAAATAAAGTCATCGGTGTGGTTTCTGCTAACGCACAAAATCCCAGTATAGAAAAAATCAACAACAATTTCTTTTTTGTTGATCCCGACATGCCATTGACAATCCTACTCCGTCAAATGCACAATAAACAATGTTATACACTACTTATTAACAAAGAAGAGACCATTATTGGCTTTATTACACCCCAAGAAATTGTCCAATATTTAAGTCAAATCAACGAATTGATGGATGAATCCGTATGAAAAAAACAACCCTATTACGCTGGTGCATTTTCACTGTATTAATTGCCCTCATCGTTTTTGTTGCTATTAAATATCGTGATCAAGTCAATATAGCGTACTTACAAAGCTTACTTGAGCAATATGGTGTGTGGGCACCACTCATTTTTATAGGGATCTACAGCCTCGGGGTGGTTTTATTTTTACCGGGATCTGTACTAACAATTGCTGGTGGTTTAATCTTTGGTCCCTATCTAGGAACGCTTTATAATATTTGTTCCGCCATCATTGGCTCGACGATCGCATTCTTGATTGCCCGTTACTTAGCCAGCGATTGGGTCACACACAAAACTGGTGGCAAATTAAAGCAATTGAAAGAAGGCGTTGAAAAAGAGGGTTGGCGCTTCATCGCGGTGGTACGTTTGATCCCACTGTTCCCCTTTAACTTATTAAATTATGCACTGGGTTTAACTCAAGTCAAATTATCTGCCTATATCATCGCCAGCGCTATTTTTATGTTACCTGCTACATTTGCCTATACTTATCTCGGCTCACTCGGGCAAGCGGCTGTCCGTGGCAAACCTGCTGAAATTATCACAAAAGTATTTATCGCCATTGGTTTACTCGTCATTGTTGCGATCATCCCGTGGATCGTTAAGAAGCTCCGGCAAGACAACAATAAAGGTAATTCTAATGATTAGAAAAGACGAAGATTTAGTGATTATTGGTGGTGGGGTCGGCGGCTTAGTGACCACCAGTGTGGCTGCACAATTGGGTAGGAAAGTGACCCTTATTGAAAAAGAACCACAATTGGGCGGCGATTGCCTACATTACGGTTGCGTCCCCAGTAAAAGTTTAATCCACAGTGCCAAAGTGGCATCGCTCATGCGGCGTGGTCCAGAGTTCGGCTTACCCGCTTATCAACCGCAAGTTGATTTCAGCAAAATCAGCCAAAGTATTGCTGATATTATTGCTGAGATCCAAAAAGTAGATGATCCAAACCGCTTTCGCAGTTATGGGGCACAAGTATTATTTGGTGACGTTCAGTTCATCGATCCGCATCATGTTGAAATTAATGGTGAAAC
>JAZGGN010000217.1:0-7706 GCA_036480475.1 Gammaproteobacteria bacterium | reverse complement strand
CTTTACTGGCACAGCGGATCAATCTGCTATGGAAATTCAATGGACCCTGCAATTTGAAGATCAATACCCATCCACTAATAATCCACCGCATTTAACCGTTAATAGTCAAGATTACGGTGAAATGAAGAACGGTATGCGCTTGTTTGGTTTTGGTGGACGTCAATACTACCAAACAACCCGCCATAATGAGGCTGGAACTTATACTGGTGAGGCGATCTATTATGATGCCGATGGCGCAAGCGAAACAACCGCGCGCGTTACCGTTACGCTTGAAGGGGTCGTAAGTGAAATTCCCATAGCTACTGCTCGAAACACCACCGGACCAGCTATTGAATTCACCCTCATTGGCGTACAAGCATTGCAAAATCAGATCAGTTTAAAGCTATCAACCCAAACTGGCTTCAACAAAACAATCGCTGGCAGCGAAATGCAGCCAAGTGGTACCGATGATTTAATTTCCCTTTTAACGCAGAGCGAAGGGGATCTGAAAGAAGGGGATAGTGTTAGCTTTACGGTGTGGTTAAATGATCAATCGGGCGTTACCAATTCTATTGACTTCCATGTAGGGTCAGAAGAAATTAGACAAGAATATGCTGATGTACTATGGGTTCCTATGGAACATATTCTTGATCGTCAAAAATTTATATTTGCATTTATTTATCCGAATCCTGAGCAAGGAACAACACCGGACGATATACTCAAACGCGAAGAACTATACGGTATTATTGCTATAAAACGTGAAGATGAAGTCGATAACGATGCGGTTACGATTGATTTATCTGTTGAGTCATCAATACCTACAGGTCAAGATTTTACATCAGTGGATTTACGGATAAATGATCATAATCCTCGCTACATGTATCAACGCGAAGGTACCATAGATGGCGATCTTGGTGAAACGCACCGTTCAGAGTGGATGTTTGTAGCAGAGATGAATAATTTTAGAGCTAAGATTATAGGTGATGGTAGTGGTCCAGATAATTTTCCTGTCAGGCCGCCTCAAGCTGATGAACCTACTGCAAGTTGTTTCCTAGGCGGTAATTACTTCTATGATCCCGTTAAATTTAAGATTGGTGATTGCTTTAGGTTTGAACTACGAGCTATAGCGCCAGCGGCCAATGCTACTACGATTGGATATTCCAGGGTATTCAATATAAAAGCAGGCATGCTAGGATTATATCCACCGATTGCTAATGAGAATATGGCGCTTGTGACTTACAGTGGTAAAGTTGAAGGGAATCAATTAATAGCAGGTACCGTTGATAATTATTTCCATAGAGCCACTGAGGATCTTGAGACAGGCCAAAGGGATAATCATGGTGGGTATCGAACGGATATCACATCGAAAGTTTCTTCAAATGCATTGACTAAATCAGAATTAGTCAATTGGCTGAAGGGAAAATTTATTTTTGATAATGAATATCGAACGGTTATTCAACAGCAAGAAGGCGCAGCCCAGGTAGATTTTATGACACCTGGTCCTAACCCAAATCCAGCCTTAGAAGGCCTGGATCAAGTCAGTTGCCAAACCTGCCATGTCAGTCATGATCTGACGCTTCCTGCTACGCAAAGCAAAGCGCCTGTCTTGTTGAGCATGTGGAAACTTGGGATAAATAAAAGTGGAACACCTGCGCTCGAACCTGATGCAGATTATAGTAACATTCATGCGGATTATAGTACGCAGAAAAATAGTTATGTTCGGTTTAATGAGGGATTTGATGAGTTAACTGTGGACGAAGCAACTGGAAGCACTATTCGACGCAGATCCTTTGATGTGCTTAATGATGCGGATCAGGTTATATTTAGTAGTGATGACGCAGATGGCACAAATGAAGCAAAAGCTATTAATGAAGTACCGTTAGTGGTACATACACCAAGATTGATAGGTATTGCTTATCAGGAAGCGTTGCCACTATCATTCATCCAGGATAATGCGGAACGGGCATCGACACGGACAGGTATAGCGATAGAAGAACTTACTCAGATGGTTGTTGTGCCAACTGATCAAGATCCGGAAGAAGTGGAATCTAGGTACTTTAGCGGGATTAATGGGGTAGCAGGTAATCTTGAACAAGGCATTGCTTTGGCTCTTGGACTGGAATTTGATCGATCTTCATCCTATTACCCTGATAGTTCATCTTCTCAAGGTGATGTGCCTGATGAGTGGATTAATTTATTAGCCGATTATTTAAAAGGAATTCCAGCTATTTCTAGAGATGAGTTGTTAGCTACGGATGAAAATACTCTCAGAGGAGAGGTGGACTTTTCTAAAATAGGTTGTTCAGATTGCCATGACCCCAATCGTTATCCAACCCAAAACAGCAGCTCGATAGAAAACCCACGACTTCCTGGTATGTTGTTAGATACTGAAGTTCGTGTCTTTACAGATATGCTATTTTGGGATTTAGGCTTTTCTGAACTATTGCCAGAAGTACCAGATGATACGCCATTGAGAACACGGACTCGTAGTTTAGTGGATATTGGTTGGTCGGCAACTACTCAGGATTGTGGGAATTATATTTCAGTATTAGGCGCTTGTACTTTGGAAGAAGCCATTCTTGCTCATGGTGGTGAGGCTGAATATGCACGTTCTAACTACTTAGCACTCACAGATAATGAAAAAAATAACTTAGTTGCTTTTCTTGAGTCATTATAACCAGGTTAGTTGGATAGTATTCCAACCTAGAGCCTGTCGTTAATTCTACTACCTTGAGCCGTAGTCTGCTGATTTTATTATTATCCACATCGTCATCCCTGAGTCACGGCCCAGGGATGACGGATCCTAGCGTACGCCAGACAAATCAAAGCATTGTGTAATTTATCCTGCCGTAACCGCTTTTTTCAGATTAAAAACCAACCCGAGCATTTAGTGCATATTGACACCACTTGATTAAGGGCGTAGGATCGCCATAGTTAATACTGTCAAGAGGAAAAATAGCATGAGAAATTTCAAGTTTACTCTGATCAGTTTCATATTCATCGGTACTGCAGCGATACATACCAATATTGCTAAAGCAGAGACATCAAACGGCATTCACTTTGCTTATGTTAATCCTTTCACCTTGTTTGAGCAGCTTTCATCCCCTGCTTTTGCTCAATTTAACCCTAAAATCGATATCGTAGAGACCAGTAGTATGTATACAGTGACTGCGGATATGCCTGGGATTGCGGCAGAAGATATTATAGTCACTTTGGACAATAATATTCTAACCATTGAAGGACAAAAAGAAATCGAGGCAAAGAAGGAAGAAGATGAGGATGAAGATAAAAACAAACGGGTTTATAAACAAGAGCGTTTCCTCGGTGCATTCAGCCGTCAGGTTTACTTACCTGATTCAATCGACCCAGACCAAATTGCGGCAGAAAACAAAGATGGTGTATTAACGATTAATATTGCTAAAAAAGAATCTTCTAAGCCGCGCACGATTGAAATTAAAAGTTAGGACGTATCGGACATAAACACTACCTAAAAAATCTCAACCAAATTTAACTGTCAAGAATGGATCAATTTCTTCAATTCATCATCAATAATTGGTATTTGTGGCTTGCTTTTTGTGTCATATTGGCATTACTAATCCACCACGAAAGCCGCTCTACTGTTGCAGGTGTGTTATTATTATCACCACAGGGTATTGTTGAGAAAATAAACCATGAAGATGCTGTGGTTATTGATATTAGAGACGCCACAGCTTATGATAAAGGTCATATTTTACAAGCGTTACATATCCCTCAGAGTGAAATTAATAATAAGCTCAATAAACTACGAAAATATAAAGATAAACCTCTTATTGTCATCTGCGAAAACGGACAGCAATCGCCTCAAGCAGGTAAATTATTATGTAAAGAAGGCTTCGAGGAAATCCTTAGTTTAAAAGGCGGTATGCGGACTTGGCGGGAGGCAGACTTACCCTTAGCCAAGGGTAAGGGTAAGAGCAAGGGTAAGAAAAAAGAATAAATCGTACTTATAATTTAAAAGGAAACTAACATGGCTGAAAAAGAAGAAAATGCTGGAAAAGAATTAAAAGATGAGAAAAGTGAAGCAGAAAAACAGCAGTTGACCATTCAAAGGATTTATCTCAAAGACTTATCGTTTGAAGCACCTCGAGCACCTGAGTTATTTAAAAAAACTTGGGAACCCAAAATGCAACTTGATATGCAAACTGAATCTAAAAAGCTAGAGGATGATGTTTTTGAAGTGTTACTGCGCTTAACCGTGACAACCACAAGTGAAGAAGAAACTGCCTTTTTGGTTGAAGTCAAACAAGCTGGGATCTTTGCTATTCAAGGTTTAAATGACCAACGATTACATCACTGCTTAAACTGCTTTTGCCCAAATATCCTCTACCCTTATGCACGAGAAGCCGTGTCTGATATTGTCACTCGCGGTAGTTTCCCGCAATGTATCTTAGCGCCAGTGAACTTTGATGCGCTCTATGCCAAACACCTGCAAGAACAAGCGGCCACAGAAAAATCAGAGGAAAATAAAGAAACATAGAAATGGCAAGGGGGGCTTGTGGAAAAAACACCAATCGCAGTACTAGGCGCAGGTTCCTGGGGAACAGCACTCGCAATATTGTTAGCTAAAAATAATACACCTACCCGCCTATGGGGACGCGACCCAGTACAATTACAGCAAATGACAGAAGCCCGTTGTAATCAACGCTATTTACCTGATATTGAACTACCAGAAACATTAACTTTATATACTGATTTAGAGGCTGCGGTCGCAGATATAGAAGATATATTAATTGTTGTTCCCAGTCATACCTTTGCTGATCTCATTAGCCAACTAAGCACCTGTATTGCCCCGGAAACACGTATTGCCTGGGGTACCAAAGGCTTAGATAATAAAACGGGGCGCTTACTACAAACTGTCGTTGAAGATACCCTCGGTAAAGAACGCGCGCTTGCCGTCATTTCTGGGCCTTCGTTTGCCCTTGAAGTTGCTAAAGGCTTGCCAACAGCTGTGACTTTGGCTAGCAATGCAACCAATTTTGCTCATAATTTATTGGCTAGATTACATAATGATCATTTTCGAGTCTACCTCAATGAAGATTTATTAGGGGTACAATTATGTGGTGCCATTAAGAATATACTTGCCATCGCCACAGGCATTACCGATGCATTTGCACTCGGTGCCAATGCACGTGCAGCACTGATCACTCGCGGCTTAGCTGAAATGACACGCTTAGGATCAGCAATGGGTGCCAATCCAGCCACGTTTATGGGCTTAGCAGGTGTTGGTGATTTAGTGCTAACTTGTACTGGCGACTTATCACGCAACCGCCGCTTTGGCATTTTACTTGGCCAAGGCACTTCCAGTAAAAAAGCACAACGAACCATCGGGCAAGCGATTGAAGGTATTTACAATGCCCAGCAAATTATTAACCTTGCCCAACAATACCTAATTGACATGCCGATCAGCCAACAAGTATTAGCGATATTAGAGGGCAAACATACACCACAACGAGCGGTGCAAAACTTATTATCACGAGCACCAACACCGGAGTAGCGGTAACACCTTACTCCCTATACCCGTGATCTTTCAAAGAGGGCACTTAAGTAAAATTTACCAATAGCTCTGAAGTTTAGCTTTTTGACGCCCAGATTGGGGGTGGATTTGGATAAAAACACGAAAAATCACGCGGATTTTAGTGCTTCTAAATGACAAGTGATTTTTCGTGTTTTTGTTCAAAGCTCCCCTCAAGATGGGATGCCAAAATGCCCTGTTTGAAAGATCACGGGTATATGTCGAAGTTGCCAAATATGGATATTTCCTTCAACAAGGTCAGTAGTTAGGAATAGTGAATGAAAAAAACAGCACTAATCACCGGAGCCAGCCGTGGGATCGGTCAAGCCATTGCAATTAATTTAGCGAGTGCAGGTTATAACTTAGCTTTAGTCGCGCGCAATGAAGAACAACTACGTGCGGTACAACAGCAATGTCAAGAAAGTGGCACACAAGAAAACATAAACGTTGAAATTTTTCCTTTTGATTTAAGCCACGTTGAAAAAATTCCGGCGTTAGTTACAGCCATTCATGACAAGCTTAACCACTTAAACGTTTTAATCAATAATGCTGGCACAGCAAAGATAGGTACGATTGACGAGAGTGATATGGCAGCCTGGGATCACGTGATGAATATCAATTTACGTGCTGCGGTTGCCCTAACCAAACTTACTTTACCGATCATTGAAAAAAACAAATCTGGCGCAGTCATTAACATTGCCTCAATTGCTGCAAAAATGACGATGGCCGGCGGCACCAGTTATAACGCCACCAAATTCGGTTTGCTCGGTTTTAGCGGTGCCTTATTTGAAGACATCCGTGAAAAAAACATTAAAGTTTGTGCCATTTGCCCAGGCTACGTCAGCACTGATCTGGTGCGCAAACAGCGTCATGTAGACTTTTCTAAAATGATCCAACCGCAAGATATTGCAGAGATTGTTAATTTTGCTATACATTCACCGTCAACCGCTTGCCCGACGGAAATTATTGTCAGGCCACAACGATCGCCTTATTTATAAAAAATGTATTTGAACAAGCAGCAACATTACAGTGCAAATTATAACCAATAAAGCATTTCAAAAAATCATTTTTATGCTCATAGTGTATATATTTATTTCCATTTTTGCCCTAAATGTGTATAATCTCAGGAAAAGCAGTTAACAGCAACTAAACGCGATCGTACGATGCAAATACTTATCGATTTTTTATATACCCTGGGGATCAGCGAAAATAACGCGATCATCATCCGTTTAGCAACGACCAGCCTGGCCATTGTGCTGTTTGCTTGGCTGGCAAACATGCTCAGTAAGCGCTATCTGGCGGCTGCTCTGCGCAAACGCAGCACCCAATCGCAATCTTATCACCTACGCTTGCTGGCACAACATAATATATTTCACAAAATTTCTCACTTGGCACCCGCCGTCATTATTTACTTATGTGCCCCTTTACTCATTGTTGAACAATGGCCGCTCACTCACAATGTGGTTAGCTTCATCAAAATAGTCACGCAAATTTACTTTATCTGTACACTTTTTTTTATCATCAGTGCCTTCTTGAATTATGGCGAAGATTTATATAAGCGCTTACCCGTTGCCAAGCGACGTCCGATCAAAAGTTATATACAAGTCGTCAAAATTATTTTGATCGCCATTGCTGCCATCATCATTGTCTCTGCCCTACTGCAAAAATCACCGCTGGTATTTTTGACCGGTTTAGGTGCAATGACCGCTTTGGTCAGCTTAATTTTCAAAGATACGATCATGGGCTTTATCGCCAGTGTCCAGTTGACCACTTACGATATGGTACGCATCGGCGATTGGATTGACATCCCTGTACATGGCGTCGATGGTGATGTGATTGATATATCGCTGAATACGATTAAAGTACAAAATTTTGATAAAACCATTGTGACACTGCCGACGACGGCCTTACTCACCGAAGGCGTAAAAAATTGGCGCGGCATGGAGGAAGCCGGTGGTCGACGGATCAAACGCGCCATTTATATTGATATATCCAGCATCTGTTTTTTAAGCGATGAAGAACTGGCACGTTACCGTAAGATCCAACATATTGAGCAATACGTATTGGACAAAACACAGGAAATTCAAGCGTATAATGACGAAACTGCCGTCAACAAAGCTAGCCCTGCGAATGGCCGCAATTTAACGAATATTGGCTTATTCCGCGCTTACATACA
>JAZGGN010000216.1:0-3726 GCA_036480475.1 Gammaproteobacteria bacterium | reverse complement strand
TATTTAAAACTGCCGATAGTGTAATTAGTCCTAAATTTCACAGTTAAACCGTAACGAGAATGCTTAGGTGTTAAGATTCTTATGTTGGGCTTAACTACGAAATCTAGGACAATGTTTATACTACTTTAGTCATTAAAGGAGCTTAGAAATGGCACAAAAAATTGTAATTTGCTGTGATGGCGCTTGGCATGAGCCGATCAACAAAAAAGATTCAGAGATGATTGAGACTAATATTGAAAAATTATCTAAGCTTATTGATCCTAAAAAGGAAGTTAAGTTGTTTTATGATACTGGAATGCCCACTAATGGTATGATGGAAAAATTTAAAGGTCAGGATTTATTACAAAGTATCAAAGATGCTTATGCATTCATAGTAAAAAACTATACTAAAGAGTCTGAAATATATCTTTTTGGTTTCAGCCGCGGTGCGTATGTTGTCAGGAGTGTCGCCGGCATGATTCGTAAGTGTGGCATACTCACAGAGGCGGGATTTGAAGATCAATTAGATAATGCAATGAAACTTTATAGAAATCTACAGTTAGATAGAAATTCAATGGAAGCGGAAATGTTTCGTGCAAAATATACGATGATGCCTAAGGATACGATGAAGCAAATGGCTAATGGTTCACATAAAATGCGGATCCAACACAATATTAAAATTAAATTTTTAGGTGTTTTTGAAACAGTTGGTGCTTTAGGGATCCCAACAAAAGGATTAACAAATTTAAATAATGAAAAATATCAATTTCACGATACAATGCTTAGTCCGGATGTTATGAGTGCGTATCAAGCTTTGGCCATTGATGAAACCAGATCAGCAATGATGCCTTGTGTTTGGAAAGCACCCATGCATATAAAAGAGCAAATGATTGAGCAATGCTGGTTTGCTGGCACACATGCAAACATCGGTGGTAACTTTTCTGATGAAGGTTTATCTAACATCAGTTTACACTGGATGCTGGAAAAAGCACGTAAGCATGGTTTACCATTATTACCTGCAGCTAAAAAGGTTAAAGGTGATCCATTTGCCATATGCCAAAAATTTTCTGGCGCGATGTATCGTGGCACAAAAATATATGAGCGTCCATTGATGAATATTGAATATGCCAATATGATGATTCATGAAAGCGTGAATAAACGCTTCCAAGAAATTTCATTAAAATATTATCCTAATAATTTACTTTATGAGATGCGCAAGAAAGATCCAACCTTAATCATTGCTAAAGAGCAATATAATTTTACAGGCAAATATTTACAAGCAGGAAAAAAATATCAATTTACTGCTGATGGTATGTGGCAAGATAAAGGTAGCCCAGCGGATGCTTCTGGCTTTCAAAAATTTCATCTTAAACCACTACGCTTTAAAAAAGGTCGTACTTTCACTTTGGTTGGTACCATAGGCAGGGATGATACTACCGCTTTTGATATCGGTGAGATGATTGAAAATCACGCCACGTTCACCCCTGAAAAATCTGGCATGTTATTTTGTTTTGCAAATGATGCTAGAAGTAATTATGGGAATAATACCGGATTTATTAAGGTGGGTGTCAGGGGAGCACACTGATTTTGCTCATTCTCCTGAGATGATCTAAGAACCTGTTTAACCCTGATGATCGACGATTTTATTTTAGCGAATAAGATCAAAGCTAGAGATTTATGGTTCAACAGTGAAGCCTACTTTCTGGTAATAGCTCACCCCTGCCTCGTCATCCCTGGGCCGTGACCCAGGGATGACGGATCTGCGGTCCTGGGCTGGAAAATAGCACTGTTTTGCTCTAGCTGGATCTCCTGGGGGGTGAGCTGTTACGCTTTCTGGGATATTGCGGAGAGGGTGGGATTCGAACCCACGTGGGGCAATGCCCCCGACCGATTTCGAGTCGGTGCCGTTATGACCACTTCGGTACCTCTCCAGTAGGATATATGATATGAACATTTCTAGGCGGGAGATATTATTATATACCCGTTATCCTTCAAAGAGGGTACTTAATTAAGGTTTCCCGATAACTCTGAAGTTTAGCTTTTGGCATCCCATCTTAGGCGCATCTTTGAAGGATAACAGGTATACATATTGATAGGCCGCTCATCTGTCACCAAACTATCTATCGTCAAATTATAAGCCTTGGTCAATACGACTCAGTAAAGATCGATTGTTAGAATTCCCGAGAGGATCACCTTGATAATCAGTAATCGCAACCATAACACTGCCCTCTTGTGCGACTAGATTGATGTGATAAATGTCTTCATTTTGAATGGGTTCGACTGCATAATTTGAGCCGACAATATAGTATTTATACAAATCTTTGTTTTCACCTAAAATCTTAATTCTCTGACGTTCTAAGCTTTGCGCAATGGCCACCCAGACTTGGTCAATATCACCATCAACAATTAAAACGTCTTGGTTGCCACGGCTTGTAATTGCAGAGCTCGAGGAAGCACTACTTAGGGATGCATTACTATAGGAGGCACTCCGTGCATCAGGATTTGCAGCAAGACTTCCTGGCGGCGCAATGTTTGTACTAGGCTCACCTTCAATGGTAGGAATACTATAGTAACTATTTAAATTGTCTCGACTTAAGCCCGGCGGCAATGCAAGATAGGGGTGATCTTGTGCTGCGAGATAGGCATTACTGCGCTTTTCAAAATGACCGCCACCATTACCGGTTGCGCATGCAGTCACCAGTAGTGGTGCTAGAATAACAAGGATCGCTTTAAAATAATTTGTAGTTAATTTGTACATAATAACCTGTATATCACATAATTTCTAATTGGCGCATCAACATGCGGAGCGGTTCATGGTAAACGTCACTTAATGGCGTCAAGGGTAAACGGATCCCTGTTTGAATTTTACCCATTTCCGCTAAAGCCCATTTTGATGGAATTGGGTTTGCTTCAGCAAATAGCGCCTGATGCAAAGGCTGCAAGCGTTCATCTATTGCACGTGCTTCATTCTCTTGTTTCGCTAATGCGGCTTGTGTCATCTGCTGCATTAAAGCCGGTGCAATATTTGCAGTCACTGAAATAACCCCTTTGCCTCCATGCTTTATCAAATCTAAGGCGGTTTTATCGTCACCACTGTATATATCGATCCGATCGCCACATAAGTTTAATATTTCATCAACACGTGCCATTTCGCCAGTCGCTTCTTTGATACCGACAATATTAGATATGTTTGCTAAACGAGCTATCGTTTTGGGCAATAAATCACAAGCTGTGCGACTGGGCACATTATATAAAATTTGTGGGATGGCTGCGGCTTGTGCAATGGCAGCAAAATGCTGATATAAGCCTTCTTGCGTTGGTTTGACATAAGCTGGAGTCATCAATAAGCAAGCCTCTACGCCCTGTGCCATCGCAGCTTGTGTTAACGCTATCGCATGTCGCGTAGAAACAGCCCCGGTACCAGCAATCACATCGATGCGTTCAGCAGCTTGCTCAACCACATGTTTCATAATTTGCATTTTCTCAGCACTTTCTAATGTGCCACTTTCGCCCGTTGTGCCTGAAACTATAACAGCACGAGTACCACTTTCAATGTGCCACTCAACGAGTTGGCGCAAAGCTTCAAAATCAACTGCGCCAGTTTTATCCATTGGGGTTACTAATGCAACCATACTGCCATGAAACATACTTTCTCTCCGCAAATTTTATCCTTAATTTCTTAGTATTAGCCTAATTATTACAATAAATCAATAACCTATTATGAACTTTAGGGCTAACGTACTCACC
>JAZGGN010000215.1:0-4221 GCA_036480475.1 Gammaproteobacteria bacterium | reverse complement strand
TTTGAAGGATTACGGGTATATATCCTGCATCTGAGGCCATCAATAAGGGTAACAATAGGAGGTTTGCGTGGCAAGTTGAAATTACCCCCAATGGCGACGGCGAATTGACGACACGCCCTATTCGTTGTCTTGCTTGTTAAGCTTTTTTGTCCCCAGAATTTTTTTGTTGGAAACAAACGTATTATTGGGGATCTTAAGACCAAGCTTTACCTGTTTGCCTTGAATGTCTAGGATATCAATTTCAATATCAACAGCCCCGTTAATATAAAACGTGTCGTAAATGTTGCGAGTTATTTTTAACATGTTGTACCTTCCTTTCCTTGTGGTTAATTACCATCGCACCATATTGTGTAATATTAAACAATATGTCAATAGTGCCAACAAATTTATCTCCAAAAGATTTAAATGTATTTTTGTTGTAGTTGTGACAGCAGAATTAGATTGAAAATCTGTTAGCGAATAAATTTAATCGTAATTGTAACGAATAAATTTAAATAAAGATAGCGTAATTTAGAATAAATAATATCGTTAAGCAATAATTTGCCTGATAAAGAGAGGCGTTTGTAAATTAATATATGCTAAAGAGCAAAATTTAAGCCGTTTCTTCTGGCTTGGGGTAAGCTTCTCAAAGAAGAACGGCTTTGTAAACTAAAAAACTCAAATAAGCAATATAGCTGAGTAGCAAAATGCTCCCCTCAAAACGGGTAATATGGCCAGGACCACGGAAGCCATAAGCCACTAAAAAGAGTGCGATGGTAAAGCCAAACATGAATGGGATGTCACGGCTTAGTATGGATGTCGCGATTGGGACGGCTTGGAATAGCTCGGGGATGGCAAGTACCGCTAATAGGTTAAACATGTTTGAGCCTAAAATATTACCAATAGCAAGATCGTATTCACCCTTAAGTGCGCCAATGATTGAGGTGGCAACTTCGGGTAAGCTCGTACCGATTGCGACGATGGTCAAACCAATGATTAACTCACTTATGCCGAATATTTGTGCTAAGTTAACCGCACCATAAACAGTAAGGCGAGAGGCGAGTGGCAGTATGATTAGGCCGACGATAAGCCATAGACAGGCATATGGGATGGTTAAAGTCTTACTTAATTCTTTTTGATACTCAGCAGCCAGTGGTTCATCAGCTTTACGGCGACGAGTCAGCCAAACCAGAACAATGAGCAAAATGACGAGACATGAGATTAAAATAAGGCCATCAATACGACTTAACTCACCATCAATCATCAATATCAAAGCGAGTAGCATGATTAAAAATAAAATCGGATATTCGCGACGCAAGGTTTGTGATTGTACTTGTATCGGTGCAACGATGGCGGCTATGCCTAAAACAAGACCAATATTTGCAATATTTGAGCCGATGACATTGCCAATAGCAATGTCAGCATAACCACGCAGGGCAGCACTAATGGAAATAAAAATTTCTGGGGCTGAAGTGCCAAGGGCAACAATCGTTAAGCCAATAATTAAAGGCGAAATGCCTAAATGCTTGGCAATACTGACTGCGCCAGCAACTAGGCGCTCTGCGCCCCAGGCGAGTAGACTAAAGCCAGCAATGATGATGAAAATGTTACTGATCATATTGGATTGATCACTGGTTATACCCGTTATCCGTCAAAGAGGGCACTTTAAGTAAAACTTACCAATAGCTTTGAAATTTAGCTTTTATAAATAGTGTTATACAGTAGAATAGTAATCGCAGCAATTCCTATGGTTATCTAGCGCACTTAGACTTTTTCTAGGATAATCATGTGGATTACTGTAAAACACAACTGAGGAAATAAGATGGGTAAACTTGTTGATGGGCAATGGCAGGATGTTTGGTATGATACGAAGCAAACTGAGGGTAAATTTGTCCGATCTGAAAGTCAATTTCGACACCGTGTGTCTGCCGATGGCAGTTCTGGCTTTAAAGCGGAAGTAGGGCGTTACCATTTGTATATCGCCCATGCTTGTCCATGGGCTTGTCGTGCGTTAATCATGCGTTGCCTTAAGCAGTTGCAAGATGTGGTTAGCTTGTCGATTGTCGACCCTTATATGGCTGATCAGGGTTGGGTTTTTTCTAAAAATCCAGATTGTATTCCTGATGTAATCAATGGTTGTAATTATTTACATGAAATTTATACTTTAGCTGATCCGAATTATTCAGGTCGGGTGACTGTGCCGGTATTGTGGGATAAACAACAAAATACCATCGTCAGTAATGAGTCAGCGGAAATTATTCGCATGTTTAATCGTGAATTTAATGCGTTTACCACCGTAGAAGATGATTATTATCCTGCGTCTTTAGCGCCAGTCATCGATGCCATCAATGAAAAGATTTATCACAATATTAATAATGGCGTTTACAAGTGTGGCTTTGCGACGACACAGCAGGCTTATGAGCAAGCCTTTGATATATTGTTTGCGACCTTGGATGAATTAGAAGAATTATTAGGGCAACAGCGCTATTTGGTGGGTGATTGTATGACCGAAGCCGATTGGCGCTTGTTTACGACTTTGGTGCGTTTTGATGCTGTATACGTCGGTCATTTTAAGTGTAATCAAAAACGGATCGCTGATTACCCTCATTTGCAAAATTATTTGCGCGAGCTTTATCAATATCCCGGCATTGCTGAGACGGTGCATATGGATCATATCAAGCAACATTATTATCGCAGTCATACAAGCATTAACCCCACTCAAGTTGTGCCGAAAGGGCCACAGTTATTTTTTGATGAAAACTAAATTATGAAGCAGATTTTACAAGCGTTGATTACGGATACGATTAAACAGTTACAACAACAAGGCAAGTTACCCATAGAAATTGAGTCTGAGTGTCACATCGAACGTGCCCGCGATAAACAGCATGGTGATTTTGCCTGTAATATTGCGATGGTCTTAGCCAAGCAAGCGAAGAAAAATCCGCGCCAAATTGCTGAAATGATTATTGCGGCACTACCCTCATCCGATCAAATAAAGTCAGTGTCATTGGCTGGTCCTGGCTTTATTAACTTTTTTATGGCAGAGGGTGCTTATCATGCGGTGATTAAAGACGTGTTATCACAAAAAGAAACTTTTGGTGATGTAGATATTGGCAAAGGTGAGAAAATTCATATCGAATATATCTCTGCGAATCCAACCGGACCCTTACATGTCGGTCATGGACGTAGCGCAGCTTATGGCGCTTCATTGGCAGATCTATTAGCCAAAGTTGGATATCAAGTGTATCGCGAATATTATGTCAATGATGCGGGTCGCCAAATGAGCATACTCATGGTCAGTGTATGGTTGCGGTATTTACAGCTTTTGGGTGAAGATATAACATTTCCAGTCAATGCTTATCAGGGTGAATATGTACAACAGATCGCCACGCAATTGCAACAGCAATACACGGATAAATTTTATGCTGCAAGCGCAAAAGTACAAGCTGATTTACCGGCGGATGAGACGCAAGGGGGAGATAAAGAAAAATTTATTGATGCGCTGATCCTACGAGCTAAACAATTACTAAACGATGATCATTGTCAATTGATCCTGGATTTTGTATTAAATAAAATCCTAACTGAAATGCGCGAAGATTTAGCAGAATTTGGGATCGAGTATCAGCAATGGTTTTCCGAAAAATCATTGTTACAAGCTCACGCGGTAAGCAAAGTGATTGATCAGTTGAATACAGCAGATCTTACGTATGAAAAAGACGGTGCTTTATGGTTTAATGCCACGGCGTTTGGTGATGAAAAAGATCGGGTGTTGATCCGTGCGAACCAACAATTGACCTATTTTGCATCAGATATTGCTTATCATGCGGATAAATTTGCCCGAGGTTATAATCATATCATTGATGTTTTTGGCGCAGATCATCATGGTTACGTCACGCGTATTCAAGCAGCCATGACCGCTTTAGGTCATGATCACAAACAATTTGAAATTCGCATAGTCCAATTTGCGACCTTGTACGAAGGCAAACAGCGTATACAAATGTCTACCCGCAGTGGTTCTTTTGTGACTTTGCGACAATTGCGCGATGAGGTTGGTCGTGATGCCGCGCGCTTTTTTTATGTGATGCGCAAGTCCGAGCAACATATGGATTTTGATTTAGAATTAGCAAAATCACAGTCTAATGAAAATCCAGTTTATTATATTCAATATGCGCATGCGCGCATTTGCAGTGTCATGCGGCAATTGGCAGATAAAAAATTCACTTGGGACCAAGACCAGGGCTT
>JAZGGN010000214.1:0-4323 GCA_036480475.1 Gammaproteobacteria bacterium | reverse complement strand
ATAGTTAATTCCAAGCAAAAATAAGGCAAATTTTCTAAAATATGCTTGCTACGTCGGTGATTTTTTTGAAAAATTACCTGCTGGGAGTAAAAATTAGGCGCTTTGAGTTACTGGTGGTGGATTATGGCCACCCAATGCGCTTGTTTTTGGTACGGGTTATATCCGAGCAAGTGATATGTTAAAAATAGGGTTTGTTATTAATCTAGTTTGTATTGCCGTACTTACGATGCTTGCTATGACAATATACTGATATACCCGTTGCCCGAGTAGCATCCCATCTTAGTTAGAAAACCCGGATTGCACTCGCTACGCTTGCTTATCCAGGCTACGCGCACTCAAATAAAGTGTCCCCTTTGAAGGATAGCGGGTATATGCTTATTCAGTAAACAACGAGCTTACTGACTCTTCGCTATTGATCCGGCGTATTGTTTGTGCGAGTAACTCAGCCAAGCATACGCAACGTATTTTTGATGAAGATAATATTTCCTCACTTAGAGGGATCGTGTTGGTGACTACAATTTGATCCAAAACAGATGAATTGATTTTTTCTATGGCTGATCCTGAAAATACGGGATGAGTAATATAAGCGGAAACAGTTTTCGCACCATTTTCTTTAAGTTTCTCCGCTGCAGAACAAAGCGTACCAGCGGTGTCGACAATGTCATCGATAATAATACAGTGACGACCATTGGGATCACCAATGATACTCATGACTTCAGATTGATTTGGCTCTGCGCGTCGCTTGTCGATAATTGCCATATCAGCATTGCCCAAGTGTTTTGAAATTGCACGCGCGCGTACAACGCCACCGACATCTGGGGAAATAACCATCACATCAGAAAAGTCAGCGGAATAACCTTGTTTCATAAGATCGATCAACATGACGGGCGTGCTATAAATATTGTCTACCGGAATGTGAAAGAAGCCCTGTATTTGATCAGCATGTAAATCCACAGTAAGCAATCGACTGATCCCAATCGAAGTCATGAGATCTGCAACTACTTTCGCGGTGATGGGTACTCTGGCTGATCGTACACGGCGATCTTGGCGAGCATAACCAAAATAAGGGACAACAGCAGTAATACGGCTTGCTGAGGCGCGTCGTAGAGCATCCGCCATGATAATCAATTCCATAATATTTTGGTTGGCTGGGCTGCACGTAGGCTGTAATACAAATACATCGCGACCACGCACATTTTCTAGGATCTCTACCATGGTTTCACCATCCCTAAAATGGCTGACTGTCGCTTTACCAAGCGTAATTTTAAGACAGTCTGCGACTTTAGCCGCAAGCATCGGGTTTGCGTTTCCAGTGAAAAGCATCATATTTGGCATAGTATTATTTCTCTGATTGCAAGGATTTTGGCTGGGGCGCCAGGATTCGAACCTGGGAATGCAGGGATCAAAACCCTGTGCCTTACCACTTGGCGACGCCCCAATGTTAGGAATTACAACAGCTCACGTACGGAAGCTTAAGAACGGCGTCATTTTGCGCATTTAAGTGTGAATTGTCAAGCGGCATCTATATAGGATTGCGTGCTTTTTCTATACCCGTTATCTTTCAAAGAGGGCACTTAAGTAAAATTTACCAATCGCCCTGAAATTTAGCTTTTCCCCGCTCAACACGGCGGGACAGGTGGCGCCCAGACTGGGTGTATCTTTGAAGGATAACGGGTATAGGTCAAACAGATCACTTATTCTGAAATGGGTAATTATATTTTCCAGCGGTTAATCGCAATCTTAATTTTATAATCCTGGTTATAGACATCAATACGGCTTGGTAAGTTGATACCACTCACAAGGCTATAACGTTGATATTGCACGGTCCAGCCTTGTTGTTGCAAGCTGCTTAGGTTCAGATCTTTATCAAATTGTGTATCAGCCTCAACATTAGGCACGGGGAGTCCACGTACCCAATAGTAAAGACTGGAGATCGGCATCGCTAAACCAGCATAATCAAGTAGTAAGTCTTCTGCCGTCGACGCAATATAGGTTTCATTTTTTGCGGTGACTAGTGTGCTATTACCATTGAGGTCACCACTAATTTGAATGTTTCCTGCCCCCAGTGGACCAGACAAGTTAATTTCATAGTCATTATTGAGTTGTTGCCAATCCAATGAAGCGGTCCCATTGTCATCTGCTGATTGCAAGCCGACTTTACCACGGATATTCCAGCGTTGTATTTGCGATAATTGCTGCTGTTTTTGCTCCAGGGTCACCACCTGCTCAACTTCAGTTTGAGGTTCAAGCACGGGCTTTTCTTTGGGAACACTGCTGCACGCACTGATAACAAAAAGTATAAATAATAGTGAATAGGATTTTAATGGTTGCAGCAATTTTTGGTATGCCATAGTAACAAATCCTTTGTGAAAGATACTATTAATCATATACAATAAAGTGATAAAAAGCTAAGGAACGTCATGAATTATAGTGGACAACATTTTATTCAAGGGAGCTGGGTTGAGGGACAAGGCGAATTATTCGATAGCCACAATTCAGCAACAGGTGAACAAATTTGGTCAGGTCATGCTGCAAATGGCGAAGAAGTTGCAAGCGCTGTGCAAGCTGCACGCGATGCATTTCCAGCGTGGGCCAGTTTATCAACGGAAGCGCGTTTCGCCTATTTAGAGACATTTAAGCAGGAATTAGTCAAATATAGCGATGAATTAGCTCAATCTATCGCCATAGATGCAGCTAAGCCATTGTGGGAAGCACGCACGGAAGTGCAGGCGATGATTAACAAGATCACTATTTCGTATCAAGCTCATGAACAGCGCAGTGGTGTCCTACAAAAAGCGAATCTTGGCTTAACTTCACAAACACGGCATAAAGCGCATGGCGTGATCGTTGTTCTCGGTCCATTTAATTTTCCTGGGCACTTGCCCAATGGACATATTATTCCGGCATTGTTGGCCGGTAATACGGTTATTTTTAAACCCAGTTCATTAACCCCCCTCGTCGCAGAAAAAACATTTGCTTGTTGGCAACAGGCAGGTTTGCCTGCGGGTGTGATTAATCTGGTGCAAGGCCAACGTGAAACCGGCGAATTATTGACCCATGCTGAGATTGATGGCGTATTTTTTACTGGCAGTTACCAAGTTGGTCAAAAAATACACCAACAATTTGCGGGTCAGCCTCATAAAATATTAGCTTTGGAAATGGGCGGCAATAATCCTTTGGTGGTGGGCAAGGTGACTAATTTTAGAGCCGCAGCTTACCATATTGTACAATCCGCATTTATCACCGCAGGGCAGCGCTGTACTTGTGCGCGACGTTTAATTGTTCCCCAAGGGGCTGCAGGTGATGCTTTACTGACGCAATTGATTGAGATGGCGGCCAATATTAAAGTGGGCTTATACACGGATCAGCCAGAACCGTTTATGAGCGCGGTCATTTCAACACAAGCCGCGCAGCAATTATTAGCCACACAAGCAGCACTGCAAACAAAAGGCGCAAAGTCTTTATTGGAAATGCGTTCATTGAAAACGGACAGTGGCTTATTATCTCCAGGGTTAATCGATGTCACAGTCATCAATGATTTGCTTGACCAAGAAATTTTTGGTCCACTGTTACAAATTATTCGTTGTGATAACTTTGATGCGGCGATCACCATTGCTAATAATACGGAATACGGTCTAGCGGCTGGTTTATTGAGTGAAGACAACCATCAATATGAAAAATTTTATAGTTTAATTCGTGCTGGCATTGTGAATTGGAATACCCCCTTAACCGGCGCCTCCAGTGAATTGCCATTTGGTGGGGTTGGTCATAGTGGCAATCATCGTCCCAGTGCTTTTTATGCGGCAGATTATTGTGCCTATCCGGTCGCAGGCCAATTAAGGGATCATTTAAATTTACCAGAAAAAATATTGCCTGGTATTAATCTGCGATACGAAGAAGGGTAAAACCTAACTATGATGAGTATCTCATGAAAACTTATGAAGTAAATTTTGATGGCATCGTTGGTCCCACACATCATTATGGCGGCTTGGCTGCCGATAATGTAGCCTCAAAAAAGCATGCCCTACAGATCTCTAACCCCAAAGCAGCGGCAAAACAGGGTTTAGAAAAAATGACTTTTCTGATCCGCTTAGGCTTAAAACAAGCGTTATTACCACCGCATGAACGGCCAAATCTCGCTTTCTTAAAAAGACTTGGCTTTAGTGGCACACCAGAAAAAATATTATGCAATGCTTTTAAGGCGGATCCAAAGTTGTTGACCGCTGTTTATTCGGCCTCTAGCATGTGGGCCGCCAATGCGGCAACTGTTTCCCCCAGTGTGGACTGTAAAGATCGGCGCATACATGTCACACCAGCTAATTT
>JAZGGN010000213.1:0-7711 GCA_036480475.1 Gammaproteobacteria bacterium | reverse complement strand
TTGCTCAGGCTCATGAACTTGATGTGGCTGATATTGAAACGATGATGCAGTATGCGCAAGCGCTGTATTTTGTACAAGCGGGCGATTTGAAGGGTCAGCCTCGTATTTTGCTTGAAGAAATTATTGAGAAAGTACCGGATCACACGGAAGCACTAAACTTAATGGCAGCGGGCGCTTACCAGCAAGAGGATTATGTGGTGGCCGCTGACTATTGGCAACGTGCCCTTAATGCTTACCCTTATGAAGATGAAAATAAAGAAGCCTTACGCGAAGCGCTTGCCACCGCGCAAAAACAGTTGCAACAGGCAAATAATGTGGTACAGCAGGAGGACAGTGCTGTGCAACTGGATGTGCGTGTGCAAATTGCGGATGCAGTCAGTGCTTTAGTTGTGCCTGAAGATACAGTTTATCTTTATGCCAAAGCTGTGGATGGTCCCCCCATGCCGCTGGCGGTTGTGCAAATGCAAGTGAAGGACTTGCCTCAGATTGCCAGTTTGGACGACAGCTTGGCAATGATGCCTGCCGCGCGGTTATCGCAATTTGCACAAGTGGTTATTTATGCCAGAGTGGCAAAAGCAGGACAAGCCGAAGCTCAAAGTGGTGATTTAATTGGCCAAAGTGTTGTCGTCAATGTAGCTGAAGCCAATGAGCGCATTGAAATTATAATTGACAGTGTTGTTACTTAAGAATTCGTATCAAAGATTTAAGAAAATTCTTCACCAAGTATCAATTTGAGAGGCTCTCCTCCTCCGACCCTCTCGTAATGACAGCTAGGCCCGTGCGTTCTAATTTCTTTTGGCTGAGGTTGCGTTATGAGATCAGTACCGCCCATATAAAAAACACAAAGTCCCCGCGAATCCCTTCCCGTAAAAGACAACATATAGGAAGCAGGTATGAAAAGTTCCACGTCAAAGGATTTTTCGCTGCTGGGTTGAAACTCACCGTTTAAACCGGAGATCGAAACTGATCCAGCAGGCTGAGCATCAAAGCCGATTAAGTCCCAAATTTCATCCGTGTTATTCTGGATGACAAGAGGAAAAACAGGGTGCCCAGGATCATGTCCCATAGTTTGATTACTTTCAGCACTTAGGATAGCCAACGCATTAGTGCTCACGAAACTGAGCGCGATGAGTAAATATAATTTCAATGAATGATTTAAAATAAGCACGTCCTTAATCCTTTCTAACAGAGCTGTTTGTATTTTATACTCTTGCTTAGCGCTTGAAATTTATAATCTGTTTATAAATCTTTCAAAATAAGTAAACACTTATAAAATACAGAAGTTTTTACACCATATAGCTGTAAAAAATACAAGTGTTTTGAGAGAACTCTTTTCTCGGTTGTATCCATATTGCTTATATTCCGGATCTAGTTGATCATTAGAGTTTTGTACTGTAGTCGATTGGTATAGAATACTGTTATTAAGTTAATGAATCAGACTTAGGAGTGGTGTGAATATTAAACCCGTCATTTTATGGACCGATGCACTTATTTATATTTTAATTTTAGTGGCGGTTATCTTCCTATTTTGGGCACGCAATAAGGCGCATTTACGCAATGCTTGGCGCCAGGTAATCAGCAGGCGCTTAGTGGTTGTCGCTTTGGTGGTATTGAGTGTTTATATTGTGATTGGTTTACTTGATTCTGTCCATTTTCAGAGGGCTTTGCCAAGTTTGCCCGGCAGTGATAAACAGTATTATTCAACTAAGGTGGAAAGTCTATTCGATGTTTTAATTAGTCCCATTGGACAGAATTACGAAAAGACTTATTCTGCGCCTTTTGCGTTAAATTCTTTTGTATTGGAAACAATGGCTGAAGATGGCGGTGAAGTCACTGAACGGTTTTATCCGCGTTTAAAATATGCGGGTGTCGGTATTGAGAATAGTCGACAACGCAATATCGATATTCTATGGCGTAGTAGCAAAGCCGCGACATATGCTTTCTTAGCATGGGCCGCTGTGGTTTTTATTTTTTTGTGGTTATGTTCACTCAAAAGAAAGGTGCCTTTATTGTCATTAGCCCAACGGGTGTGGCGTAACCAAACAGAATTGCCATTGCGTTTATTCTTATTGGCTTGGCTTGTCGTTGCTGTAATAATTTCTGTGAGTTTCAACTTGGCGTTGGAATATCATATTATGGGGACGGATAAAGTTGGCCAGGATACTTTTTACCAAAGCTTAAAAAGTATTCGTACAGGCTTGGTGATTGGCACACTAACGACTTTAGTGATGTTGCCATTTGCGATTGTATTGGGGATCATGGCCGGTTATTTTTCCAAATGGATCGATGATGTCATCCAATATATCTATACCACGCTGAGTTCTATTCCCGGCGTGTTATTAATCGCTGCTTCGATCCTTTCGTTACAGATTTTTATTAGCAATCACCCGCAGACTTTCCCCACCATTGAGCGTCAAGATGACATGCGTTTATTGATGCTATGTTTGATTTTAGGTGTGACCAGTTGGACGAGCTTATGTCGTTTATTACGTGCAGAAACATTAAAGATACGCGAAATAGATTATATCCAAGCAGCATTTGCTTTAGGTGCTCGCCATACCAGTATTATCTTCCGTCATATTTTACCGAATGTGATGCATATTGTGTTAATCACTTTGATTTTGGATTTTAGTACTTTAGTGCTTGCTGAAGCTGTGTTGTCTTATGTTGGTATTGGTGTTGCGCCAAGTACAATGAGTTGGGGTAATATGATTAACAGCGCACGACTTGAGTTGGCACGTGAACCGGTGGTGTGGTGGCCAATCTTGGCTGCTTTTTCTTTTATGTTTTTATTGGTGCTGGCGGCAAATTTATTTGCGGATGCGGTCAGAGATGCGCTCGATCCTCGTAGTAAACAATTATCTGCTATGTCTTAGGATCTTTGAAGGAGGAAATTTTATGTGGCAATGGATGAGGAATTTACTTGAGTCTGTGTTAGGCAAAAGAATATTTAATTTTCTGGGGGCACTTATTCTCGGTGCGATTGTTGTGACCATGTTACCAAGCTATTTGGTGACCTCCAATGCATTTGCCAAAGAAGTGGACTCAATTTACCAGAGGATAACACGGGGTGATCAATGGCAAGAGTTAAAACTACTTGAGTTACAAAAAGATGTATGGACGAGGCGGCTGTGGGACTTGGAAGATAAAATAGATTCGCAAGGTTCAGCAACGACTCGTCAGCAAAGTCGTTTGGAAGAGGCACGTCAAGAGATCGAACGTTTGAAGGCTGAGGAAGCTAAAATTAAGAAAAATTTGGGCGAACGACCAGAATAATCACGTTACGTTCCTAAGCTGATTGCAATTCTATTTAGTGCATTCATAATGGCAGTTGTGGCACTAAGATCAACGATCTCTCTGTCTGAGAAATGCTGAGGCAGCCGTTTTTTTGCTTCTGCAATATCTTTTTCTAGACGTGTTATAGCTTCACACCATCGCAGTGCAAGTCTTTCTTTAATTGTAAAAGTCTCTGTGGCTTGTTGCCAGGTAGGCAGTAAATCTAATTTTTCTTGTATAATACCGAAATTTTTCGCTTCCTCTAAGTGTATGTCACAACAATAGGCACAGCCGTTAATTTGAGAAATTCGCAATTCGACTAGTAGGATAATCGACTGGTCAAGCGGCGATTTCTTAAGACTGGCACGGCTTTTATACAAGTGCGCGAAGGTTTCTTTTGAGATCTCAGCGTAATTCATAGTTAATTATCCAAAGATGCGTATACAAAGCAAAAGGCCCCTGGATGGGGCCTTTTGAATTTATCGTGTGAAACAATAGCTAAATTAGTCACGGCCACTAAAAGCAGCAAACAGCTGTAGTAAGCTGAGGAATAAATTATATAGGGCTACAAATAAAGTAACCGTTGCCACAATATAATTACGCTCACCACCATTAATGATTGCACTGGTTTGGAATAAAATTAAACCGGATGAAATGAGTACAAACGCAGCAGATATCGCTAATTGGAGCCCTGGAATATTGAGGAATATATTGGCGAGTATGGCCAGAAAAGCAACCAGTACACCAACAAATAGGAAGCCACTCAAATAGCTGAAGTCTTTACGTGTGGTTAACGCATAACCCGATAATCCAAAAAATATGATCCCAGTGGCGCCCAGTGCGGTCATGACCAATTGGCTGCCATTACTGAAATTCGTCATATAAAAATTTAGGATCGGTCCAATGGTATAGCCGAGAAAGCCAGTAAAGGCGAGCACTGCGACTAAACCCCAACCACTATTGCTCAGCGCATGCGTAGCAAACATTAGGCCATAGACACCGACTAGGGTGATGATAATACCAAGTGGTGGTGCATTGGTAACCAATGCAAACGCCGCCATGGCACTACTGAATAAAAAACAGACACCCAATAGTAAATAGGTATTGCGCAATACTTTATTAATGACAAGTGTCGATTCACTGGGTTGCGTAAGTGTATAATTTTGGTTCATTTAGATTCCCCCTGGAACTTGATCAATCTTGTAAGAGTTTAGCATATACTACGAAAACTAACTAGTTTTATTGAAAAAAACGCTTTTTCTATGGGCTTATATGGGGTAGACTTGCTTGCCGATACTTTGTTGCGGAGAGGTGGCTGAGTGGTCGAAGGCGGCGGTCTTGAAAACCGTTGAGGGGCGACCCTCCCAGGGTTCGAATCCCTGTCTCTCCGCCATTTAACTATTTGATTATAGTAATATTTTTCAAAAATTCTACAGTGTGCAAATTTATAAGTTAATCTAGGATCTGCTGGTAAGGGCCAATAGAATTGGCCCAGTGGGATCGGCTAAATTGCAGAGCATACGCAGCAACACTCAAATATTCACGGTGTCATTTTTATGTCGGTTAGCCGTGCTTTTATATACTTTCCTGTGCTAATTATAATGGTGTTTCCGACAAAAAAATTAATATAATTAACGAGTCAAGTTTTCAGTGGCTAACTGTTAATCCACAGTTCTAATCAACTGGGCGGGCTATTACAATGTATGAGAAAGTGAGTTATCCTCCCCCTTTTCTTCGTCTGCTGGTTTAAAGTCCCTAGTAAGATTTGCAAATAACATACTAGAACCACAATTAATAACAGATTGCAAGGTTTTACTCTCCGTTAAAACGCCACTAACTCCACCAGCCATGCTATTTAGAATGCGTGTGGCTTTTAAATTTGCCTCTGACTGTCGATTAGTCCTTCTTAAACTTTCAATGGAATCTTTAAATGTTTGTTTAATTGCTTCTGAGGGATGACCTTGTTCAATTGCATGTCTTATCATCGCTAATTGATGGTCAGTAACAGTAGTTTGCGCATTAGACAGCATTACCTTAAGGGCATACATGGTTTTGGTAATACAACCAAGAGCCCATGTTGTAATAAACCTTCCAAAAAATTTATCAAGAGTGCCAGACAGTTTAATAGGTGTCGGCATCCACGGTGCCAATGTTGCACCAATTGTTTGTGCGGTTTCTACCATTTGAGTATATTTCCCTAACTGTTCTAATTTAAGCTCAGCATGTTGTTTTAATAATTTCTGCATTCCATGAGTGTTAATCAATTGTCTATGCTCATTTCCAATTTTGTCATCTTCACTAAGCATGTTAGTAACATCGGAAACTACTTCAATAGTCGTTTCTTTAAGTAACTGTAAAAGATATATATCCTGCATTTAAATTTCTCCTTGAGATATTTTTTAAAAATTTAAATTTTCTCTGGCCATCTAACTTGATGATTAATGTAGGTCTCGAGTAATATCGAACTCACTTCTCGCCGCGTCACTCTTAAGTTGTTGATGCGAGCATGAATCATCGCCCTTGTGTACATTGTTAACATAAAGCGAGGCATTTGGCAAGCGATAATTTTTTTAAAAATTTGCTGGCTGCTTTGTTAGCGAGCTTTAACGCTTGCACCATCCAAAAACTATCGTTGACTTCGCTCATTAGTGCCGCGAGGATAGATTTCACACCGATGTCAAAGCGGTAGAACGTTATTTAAGTCGATTGATCGACATTGATCGCAAAGCCAAACAAAATGTAGTGGGTGTCAAAGTCAAGTGTCAAGGCACAAGACAGACTATCCCGCATGCGTTTATCATCAAACGAACAAGTGGAGGCAAACCATAGACACCGAGGTTTCGATGGCATAGATCATCTGTCTTAATTCTACTTTAGCCAATCCAGAGTAATGCGCTCAGACAGGGGATCCCAACCTAATTCTGTGTTGAGAATTTGATTGGCACCTTCCAACGAAACATAAAATTCATCATTGGTTTCTTGATGGGGAATTGTATTAAGATTCAAAGGGTCATCAAGCTCAATGTTTAAGGCTTCAGCTAATTTTAATAGTGGAAACAATGGTTGTTGATCTTTGTCGTTTATAAAGCGCGGATAAAGATATTGTGCTTGTAACTGTTGCTCAGCCTGATCTAAATCAAGCTCTAAAGTGCTGAGGCTTGCTGTGTTCACCTCAGTATTTTCGATATATCCTCTGAGTAGATCGGTGACTGGACCAAAAGCATAAGTCCCGACATCAACCCCTGTATGAGCAGTGCTGGTCCAGCCAATTCGTGCGCGCTTGGCAATGATGTCATTGAGTACACTTTCCTTGTCATTTTTTTCAGCAAGCAATTGTGCTATTTCAGAGTCTTGCCAATCTTGATCGCCAAGATAATTGACTAAAATGTCAATGATTTTCGCTTTAGAATCCGCAGTTTTTAGCAATTGACTAATCGTTTCTGAAGCGGCTTTTTGCTCGTGTAAGATAGATAAATCAACGCTATTATCCTGATCTCTGGCAATGCTCATGCCGCCCGTTTCATGATCCGCCGTGACAATGAGTGAGGTGTCAGGATGTTGTTGCGCATATTTTAAAGCAATCGCAATGGCTTGATCGAATTCTAAAGTTTCTAAAATTGTGCTGTAGGCATCATTTGCATGTGCAGCCTGGTCAATACGTCCCCCTTCAACCAGAAGCACAAAACCTACATCGTTTTGGCTTAAAATTGTCAGTGCTTTTTGTAACTGCTGTGATAAATTAGGTACGCTATCATCGCGATCTATATTGTAAGGTATATGACTGGCAGAAAATAAGCCTAATAATTTATCTGTTTTTGAGGTTTGCAAAGCCTCTTGATCGTAAACGATATGGTAACCTTTATTTTCAAATTCTGTTATTAAATCAAGACCATCTTCACGCTGCGCTTGTCCAAAATGACTTTTCTTAGGATCACTGACAAAATTTTCCTCACCACCACCGAGGATAACGTCAATATCTTTATCTAAGTATTGGCTGGCAATGGCATTTTCCATATCACGATGACGTACGTGGGCAAAGAAAGCGGCTGGCGTTGCGTGAGTGACCCGGGTTGTGGTAATTAAACCTGTCGCTTTCCCTTCATTTTTAGCGGCTTGCATGATGGAGGCATAAGGACGGCCCATGGCTTCATTGCTGATCGCAATACTGCGATTATAGGTTCTATGACCGGTGGCAAGTGCCGTCGCTGCAGCGGCAGAATCTGAGACTATTGCTTTAGTTTCATTTTTGTAAACATCTGCTTGCGCGAAGGTATTATTCATCCCAACCCAGAGCTGGTCGAGTACAAGTTGTTCTTGATCAAGATAAGTTTTAGCATAAAGACGCGCCAGCGTTACTTGTGCAGGTCCCATACCATCGCCAATCATAATGATTAAGTTTTTTGAACTCTGAGTTTCTGACCATGCTGTTTGGATT
>JAZGGN010000212.1:0-11761 GCA_036480475.1 Gammaproteobacteria bacterium | reverse complement strand
ACCGCGTATGGGCATATTATTGTAGCCATTGATGGTATGGCGATAGAGTGCATCCATCCCCACTTCTTGTGTTCGTCGCTCCCAATTGGCAGAATCTCCCAGTCGTGGCGCGCCCGCTTCACCACGTTGGTGGCAAGTAATGCAGACATTGATATAAACTTGACGACCATGCTTTAAACGATTTTGAGTGTTCACCGGTTTTATTTTATAAGGCGGTTCCGTTTTCACTGATTTTAAATAGGTGGCAATGGCGAGACCATCTGCTTCAGTTAAGTAGCCCAAGCTGTTGTGATTGACATCTGCCATCGGGCCCGCAACCGGTCCTGCACGATTAAGTAATTCGCCGGTTGCAAACACTTCAGCCACTTCATAATGAGTTGCTGATTTTAAGCCATAACTGGTAATATTCGGCGCCCAAAAGCCATCAATGAAATTACCAGTGAGATAATACTTGCGTTTCGGTGCGCCCAAAACATTCCAGGGGGTATGGCACATGCTGCAATGGCCTAGACTTTCTACCAGATAAGCGCCGCGATTCCACTCTTTTGATTTGCTCGGATCATACTCGAATGGTCCCTCGTTGGGATAGAAGAATAACATTTTCCAACCATATTGTAGCAATCTCCAGTTTAGTGGGAAAGGAATATTCATTTTGATATTTTCTTTGTTTATCGGCGGAATGGCACGAAAGTATGTCCAAATTGCACGCAAATCATCCGTGCTTAATTTATTAAAGTATGGATAGGGAAAGACCGGAAAAAGGTTGCGGCCGTCAGGTAATTTACCATGACGCATGGCTTCGAAAAAATCGGCCTCATTCCAATTTCCCAGACCTGTTTCTTTGTCTGGTGTAATATTTGTTGTGTATAGGGTACCAAACGGGGTTTCTATAGGCAGCCCCCCCGCGAAAACTTCACCACCGCTTTGCATATCGGTATGGCAGGCAATACAGTCACCCACTTTGGTTAAGTATTCTCCATGTTTGATCAGTTCAGCTTCATCGCCTTCACCATAATCAATTTCTGGATATTTAGGGTAAATTGTTTCCAGAATCATGTTGTGCCTTAGCTGTGAAGCTTCACCTGCTTCTTCTACGGGTTGCGCCATAGCTGTGGTGGCTATACAGATGAGGGCAACTATTGTTGCTGCTGACCATCTAGTTTTTTGGTGTGTGATCACAAGGTTCCTCGCTTATGGTAAAGCTGTATAGAAAATTGCACTTCAAAGGGGCTTTACGCTTGTTGGCAAAGCTCGGCTATTTTAGCGATTTTTTCTGCAAATGTGAAATGGTTTTGGGCTTATTTTTCTGCCTAGTTATTCGTAAGCTTGTAGGCTCGCTGCTCGGAGGGTTGTCTTAGCTAACTTTGGAGAAAAGCTTAGGCCCAATGGAGGTGAACATCTTATTGCTAGTTTTAGGGTAGGATACGTTGTATATTTATAAACCTAGAGAGGGCAGTTGTAGGGGGCTAAACATGGGCAAGAATATTATTATCTGTTTTGAGGGCACCGGGAATCGTTTTAATGGTCACGCCACCAATGTGGTGCATACGGTGGCGCGAGTTGTCAAAGAGGGACAGGCTGTTTGTTATGATCCAGGTGTGGGCACTTTTAGCCTATTTAATAAAGCACGATTGAGTAAGAAGAATAGCATAAGTGCTTGGTTGGGAAGGATCTTTGGTTATGGTTTAGAACATAATATTTTTGAAGCTTATAAATTTTTAATGCGCAAGTATTCGCCAGAGGATAAACTATTTATTATGGGCTTCAGTCGCGGTGCTTATACTGCGCGGGCACTAGCTGGGGTGCTGCATAAGTGTGGTTTGCTCGAAGATCTTTGTTACAATCTCATTCCGACGATTGCGGATGTTTATTTCCAACCAAATAATGATGATTTGGCGCAACGTTTTAAGCAAACTTTTAGTAAACCCTGTAAAGCGCATTTCATTGGCGTGTGGGATACCGTGAAATCTTTAGGTTACTTTTTTGGCAGGCACTTTCCAAATACACGATTGAATGTTGATACCAGTTATGGCTACCACGCGATTTCTATCGATGAAAATCGTGAAAAATTCCAAGCATGTTTATGGGATGAAGTGAACAAAGCCTCCCATCAAGTCATTGAACAAATCTGGTTCCCTGACGTTCACGCAAATATTGGTGGTGGCTATGCTGACCATGGCTTATCAGACATCGCACTGCAGTGATTGTTAGAGAAAGCACATCGATGTGGTTTGATATTAAAAGATAATTGGCGTGATCATATTGATCCTAAACCTTTATCACGCATGCATAATGAGCGCAAGAAGTATTGGTATTGGAAGTTGTGGCCGGCATATACTCGGCCTATTGCCGAAGGTGCTTCAATTCATAAAAGTGCGCTTATTCGTATGGAACACAATGAAAATTATAAACCCCAATTACCTCAAGAGTATATTGTTGCAGAGTGATAACATATAAATAATTAGAGTGTGAAGTTAAGTGATTTCTATTATTGCCGCATTAAGTCAAAATTATGTGATTGGACATAACAATCAATTGCCTTGGCACTTATCTGCTGACTTACGTCATTTTAAAAAATTAACACTTGGGAAACCGATCGTTATGGGTCGTAAAACCTTTGTTTCTATCGGCAAGCCTTTGCCTGGACGAAAAAATATTGTGGTGAGCCGCGATAAAAATTTTCATGCCGAAGGGATCTTGGTTGTTAACAGTTTAGACGCTGCCATTGAGGCGGCGGCAGACGCGCCAGAAATAATGATTACCGGTGGTTCAGTCTTGTTTGAACAGGCCATGCCACTGGTCAGCCGCATGTATTTGACTTTCATTGCCAAGGATTTTGAGGGCGATGTGTTTTTCCCGCAATGGGATAAACAGCAATGGCATGAGGTCAGTCGTGAAGATCATCTACAAAACGCAGATAATCCTTTGTCTTATTCTTTCGTTACCCTACAAAAGAAATAAAAATCTAAAAGTTGCTGCAATTGCTTTTCTAGGGTCATCATGAGGTTTTATCTTATTTTCAACGCTCGGATCTTGATTGATAATTCCGCGCCAGGTGACGCTCTAAAACAAGCAATATTGTTATTTGTTTAATCTTTAAAAATATTTTTCGTCTGTACAGGGCAAAAAACTATAACAATGTATTGATTTTGATAAGTGACGCTTATACACTGTGGGTAATATTTATTACTAAGTGGGCATTATTGAGAGGTCAGTTTATAAACTGTAAGAAGCATCGCCAGAAATTAAGGGGATATCTTACCTTGCTGGGAGCCTCTGTATTCTAGCTTTAATACGATTAAAAAGGAGGCATTTTTATGCAAGAATTAGATGATCATACAATAAATTTAGCAAAAATAATAAACGGAAGTTTGCCTCCTGGAGCAACACAAAAATCCCTAAAAAATGATGTGTTACTTTTACTGAAAGGCGCGTCTACAATAAAGTATTTAAATCATCATCAATTTTCTTATGGCACGGAAGAATATCGAAAATTATTTGCTGGGATATTGCGCTGTATAAAAGAGAGATCTTCTCAACCTAGTATTAACTCACTTGATGGATCCGTAATAAAACGGATAGCCAGTCAAATAACCAAAGAAGATTGTGAGGATATAAGCCGAAAACGTTGTTTTCAGTCAAGGGACGAAGAGGGGCATGTTGTAGTTAACCATCGAGGCTTTCGTGTAACGGGTGAGAATGCTAAGTTGGATGGCCCTGATGGCAGGCCGAAAGATAAAGCTGTTGATGAGATAATCGAATTCTGTCAGGCTGTTAAGAAAGGCCAGGTATGGAGAACGATGAAAAGGCGTCATGATGATGTCGAATCAGATGAAAGCGACACCGGTCTTTCTAAGAGAAGGCGTTTAAAGGAAAAGAGTCTAGAGGAAAAAGGAATAGCTCTAGGGTTAGTCAAGACTGGAACCAAGAGGATTATGATTTTGTAAATTGCAAGGATAAAGAAGGAACTTGCCCCATTATCGCTGCTACTGTTGCAGGTTTTGACTCGGTTGTTGCAAAGCTGCTTTTGTTAGAGTGCAGTGATGAAGATGGTCGTCGCGTATCATACGTTAATGCACGTGCTTGTGGGAATGACAAAAATACAGCGCTTCACGAAGCTGCAGCTGCTCTTAGCACATATATGTGCCTGCTTCTCATTACCCGTGATCCTTCCTTGTTGAGCGTCAAGGGAAACGGTGGAAAAAAACCATCAGATTTTGCTCGTGAAAAAAAGAGTGAAGAAGCTGAGACACTAGCTGCGCTTTTAGATAAGCTGGAGAAGCTGCGCCCCGACGCATTGACCAGAGCAATAGACCGGGAAATACGCAAGCTTGACGGTCATCCGGAGGCTAAAAGAACGATAGCTGATATACGTCAACTAAAGCAGGATTCTAAAGTGGTAGGGAGAAAAAGAAGCCAAGCTAGTACCAGTAGCACTAGTACTATGTGGCGTAGGTCTAAAAGGCCTAGAGACAATAGTACCGCAAGTACCTCTTCAGTCTCTTACGCCCCTAGTCGCTAGTACCGTGTCATCTATTATTCTGCATATGCTGGGACTCGTCATCCCTGGGCTAAGCCCAATCAAAGGGGTCAGAGAATCAAAGGGGTCAGAGAATCAAAGGGGTCAGAGTAAATTTATTTTCTCTGATCTCTTTGATTGTAAATCGATATGAGTTCAACATATTTGGTGAATTTATTACGGCTTGATTTTCTGGCAACCTGATTTTTATTCGTCTTGCCACTCTAATCAAATAGTGGCTGTTTAGTCTATTTGTTATCTCTCCTCTTGTCCCTGGGGTTATTTCAATCGAGGCGACAACTATCCAGGGAGGGCGCGATGGGGCTTTAGCTTTAAGGTATCGGAATGGCGTGCTACATTGCTTGATTGGCGGAGAGAGAGGGATTCGAACCCTCGGTACGGATTAACGTACACACACTTTCCAGGCGTGCGCCTTCGACCGCTCGGCCACCTCTCCACGAAAAGCCGACAAAAGTATACTATATATAAAGAAGACACACTATTTACTGCGAGAGGGGAAATCAGACATGTTGAGCCATAAGAAATCAATTTTAGCGGGAATTTGTTTATTTTCGTGGACTACGCTTGCTTGGGCACAAACCAGCAGTTGCTATGTGAAGTTTATGAAAGCGCAGTGCTGGACGGAGCAAAGGGTTACTTTGCATTTTATAGAAGCCATTGAATTTGAAGGTAAAGATAAAATCACTTTGCCAGCAAACAAGTTTTCTGTAAGACATAAATTCAAATGTGATGATTATGACACAATTACATTTGCAACTAATTTTGCGCCGCCCATTTGGGAAGGTGAGGAAGACAGCTGGTACCAGTCAAAACAGGTGTTTGCCGTGCCTAAAGACCAACCTACCGACGAGGATTGGGAAATTAGCCTGTGCTTCCCTTATGATTTTTCCAGTGTTCCAGATATCCCAGATAGCGATTTGCAGGCTTGCCAATGTGTGCCCGAAGAAGATACGGCTTGAAATTTCTAATGTTTGCAAATTAGGAGTGTAAGTCCCAATTTGTAGTTTTTCTGGTTTTATTCCCAGTAAGCTTAATCGGGGAAGGCAGTTTTAACTGCCTTCCAGGTTCAACAATAATATGTGGGAAAAAGAGTGAAGGATGCTAAATGTATCGATTTTCGTTAATTTTGTACCCAAATATTGATAAAATTAGGATATCATTGAGGCAATGTTAAAATTGATAATTGGATCCTCTTTTCTGATTAAGAAAATTTATGCTAGTATCGCCTCAATACGGAAGTTAAATTAGAGTTAGGCTACTTGCTCAAATAGATCCTCAAGCGTATCTGTTTCTACAAGAAAATTACCTAAAGCCAATAATTGCTTATCCGTCATCTGCTGCAACTGCTTTTGCTGAGCCTCTGACAAATTACCAAATTTGCGTTGAATTTGTTGTACAATCAAGGTAGTAAAGCCTTCGACTCTGCCTTCTATTTTGCCTTTGTCTTCTCTGGCTTGCATCCAGGATTCAACACGTTCTGTTAGCATTTGATTTACCTCATACAGTTCATTTATTTCAAGGTCAGGGGCATTTTTCTTTACCTTATACACTCGCTTTAAGTAAGCAACATATGCTCGTCTTAAGCTATCGTCCTCTGGCCGACTTAATAATTTTGTCAAGTGAGCGATAATTTGCGAAGCTCTCTCATTATTTGTTGATTGCTCTAAGGCAATCAACGGTGCCATGACATTATCTGATCGAATTATATCATTTTTAAGATGACAATGCCCTTCGTCTAGCAGCCAATAGCGCAGGCTCGGTTGATATTTTTTTAACCGCTCAGGTATTCTGTCATCTAATAATTCATGAAAGTTAACAGGCGCTGTCCAAGGCCTATGTCCGTTATATATCACCAGTGGCAGTACGGGAGGGAGTTTCCCACGAGGGAACTTTCCTTTTTCCTGCTTGATAATATCCAGGTAAAGTAACCCTAAATAAGCGGTCATTCGCACAGCCATGTATTTATCTACAGTCGATTGAAATTCAATCAGTAAAACTACCCATAGCCATTCTCCTTTATGACGCACTCGCCAAACGATATCATCCGCTTTCTTACGTAAATCTTCCGCGATATAGTTAACATCAAAGCGCTCTAAGGTCGTATAATCAAGGTCTTTAACCCAATCGTCACGAAAAAAACCGATAAGCAGATCTCGTACCATCTTGGGATGGGATAAAAGTTGCTTATAACTGCTATCGTGTGCGGCTTGCTCTGACATTATCACACCTCCTTATTTTTATTGTGCGGGTAGTGTATAGCTGTCTTAAGCATTAGTCAATAATTATATTCAAATTAACGTTATATTGGGGAGCTACTGAGGTTAAACCTAGAAAAAGCAATTAAAGCAAAGGCGCTTGTCTCAACCTAGCAAATTGACGATACGCCCTAGGATTATAGTAGTAACTCCTGCAGAATTTCCACATAAACTTGACTGAGCTTTTCCAGATCAGCGAGCGCAATACATTCATTAATTTGATGAATGGTTTGATTGCGCGGGCCTAATTCGATCGCTTCAACACCGTGCGGCGCAATGAATCGACCATCCGAGGTACCGCCGGAAGTTGATAACTGCGTGTCATTCCCCGTTATTTTTTTAATCGCGTTTTGTGTGGCACGGATCAAGTCACCACCGGGCGTTAAAAACGGTTCGCCATTGAGTAACCAATCGATGTGATAATTGAGTTGGTGTTTGTTAAAGATCGCTTCGACTTGCTGTTGTAATTCTGTATGGTGCGTTTCAGTCGAATAACGAAAATTAAATAGACATTCTAAGGTGCCTGGGATGACATTGCCCGCACCTGTGCCAGAATGAATATTACTGATTTGTAAAGTGGTTGCTGGGAAGTGGTCATTACCTTGATCCCACTTCTGCTGACTTAACTCCGTTAACGCCGGCAAACTTAAATGGATTGGATTTTGTGCCAAATGTGGGTATGCCACATGGCCTTGTTTGCCTTGGACCTTTATCTTTCCAGTGAGTGATCCGCGGCGGCCATTTTTGATGGTATCACCAAGTTGATCTTGGCTGGTCGGCTCGCCAATAATGCACCACTTGACATGTTCCTTCTGCGCGGCCAAATATTGCATGACCACCGGAGTGCCATCGTTAAAATCATCACCTTCTTCGCCACTGGTAATGATGAAACCGATCGCGCCGCGGTGTTCAGGATATTGTGCAATGAAAGTTTCGCAAGCAATAATCATTGCCGCTAAACTGCCTTTCATATCCGCCGTCCCGCGACCATAGAGCAAACCTTCTTTCAGTGTCATATCAAATGGATCGCTGTGCCACTGATCACGGTCGCCTATAGGTACGACATCGGTGTGACCAGCGAAAGCAAAACAGGGTTCGCCCGAGCCACGCTTAGCCCAAAAATTACTGACTTTACCTGATGGAATTTTTTCGATTTGAAATCCCAGCGCTTGTAGGCGGTCGATCAATATTTCTTGGCAATCTTTATCTTCAGGGGTGACTGAAGGTACGGCAATAAGTTGTTTTAATAATTCAGTAATCGCAGCTTGCATTAGATGTCTCTCAATAATTCATTGATACCAACTTTACTGCGTGTTCTATCGTCGACTTGCTTGACGATCACGGCGCAATATAAACTGTGCGTGCCATCTTTGGCCGGTAAATTTCCTGGTACGACCACGGCTCCTGCTGGCACTCGCCCCCGCGTGATTTCACCGGTTAAGCGGTTATAAATTTTTGTACTTTGTCCGAGATACACGCCCATCGAAATCACAGCGCCGTGTTCGACGATGACGCCTTCGGCAACTTCGGCACGGGCACCGATAAAACAATCGTCTTCGATAATCGTTGGGTTTGCCTGTAAAGGTTCTAGAACCCCACCAATCCCAGCACCACCAGAGATATGGACGTTTTTGCCGATCTGTGCACACGATCCCACCGTCGCCCAGGTGTCTATCATGGCACCACTATCTACATAGGCACCAATATTAACATAAGAAGGCATGAGTACCGTGTTCGCTGCGATGTACGCACCTTTGCGTACAACTGCTGGTGGCACAATTCGTACGCCGATCTGCTGTAATGTTTGCTCACTACAGTCATTAAATTTGGTTGGCACTTTATCATAAAATTGGGTGAAACCCGCCGATGAGGGACTATTGTTGTGGATACGAAAATAAAGCAGTACCGCTTTTTTTGCCCATTGATTAACCTGCCAATCGCCGTCTTTTTTTTCAGCGACGCGCAGTTTGCCACTGTCAAGCAAATCAATCGTCGTTAAAATGGCTTGGCGAATGTTATCATCAACACCCTCCGGCGTGATGGATTGACGTTGCTCAAATGCATTTTCGATAATAGGTTGGAGTTCATTCATAGTATTTTTCCTCTTAAAATAATCATTCACTCAGGAGTGATTTTAATTCATAAAGTAAATTCAGGGCGTCGCGCGGACTCATCTCATCCAGTTTAATCTGGGTTAAACGTTTAACCGTTGGATGATAAATTTCGCTCACTGTTGCTACCGGTGCATTTTTCGGTGCACCCGGTGCTTGTTCTAATTGCTGTAGCTTTTTACTGGCAGCCGCAATGACTTGTTTTGGGATCCCTGCCAATTGCGCGACTTGAATACCATAACTTTGACTGGCCGGACCCGCTTCAATTTTATATAAAAACACAATTTTATCTTGATGCGATACCGCACTCAAGTGAATATTTTTGATGGTTGCAAACTCATGCGTTAATTGTGTTAATTCAAAATAGTGGGTGGCGAATAAGGTAAAGGCTTGGCAACGTCCTGCCAGATCAGCCGCACACGCCCAGGCTAAGGATAAACCATCAAAAGTACTAGTGCCACGACCAATTTCATCGATTAAGACTAAACTGTTTTCAGTGGCATGGTGTAGAATGTTCGCTGTCTCGGTCATTTCGACCATAAAGGTAGAATGTCCGGCCGCTAAATCATCTGCGGCACCGATGCGGGTGAAGATGCGGTCAATTGGCCCAAGGGTCGCGCCTTGCGCTGGAATAAAACTGCCGATATATGCCAGTAATACAATCAAAGCAGTTTGGCGCATATAGGTTGATTTGCCGCCCATATTAGGTCCGGTGATCATCAGTAAACGTTGTTGTTGATTAAGCGTAACATCATTAGCAATAAAGCGTTCACTGAGCGTTTGTTCTATCACTAAGTGGCGACCACCACGAATGTTAATGCCCGGCGTTTCCGATAAAGTAGGGGCAACAAGTTTTAAACTAAGCGCACGCTCCGCTAAATTACAGAAAACATCCAGCGCGGCAATAGCATTGGCACAGAGTTGTAGTGCCTGTAAATCCTCATGTAATTTTTCGATGAGTTGTTCATAGAGGCGTTTTTCTTGCGCTAAGGCGCGCGAACGCGAACTTAAGACTTTATCTTCAAATTTTTTCAATTCGGGGGTAATAAAACGCTCAGCATTTTTTAAGGTTTGCCGACGCATATATTCTGCCGGTGCTTTGTCGGCTTGCCCCTTGGAAATTTCAATATAATAGCCGTGAATACGATTATAACCGATCTTTAACGTCGCAATACCCGTCTTTTCTTTTTCACGTCGTTCTAGATCCAATAAAAACTGATTGGCATGATTACTTAGACTGCGCAACTCATCTAATTCTTTATCATACCCCTCTGCAATGACACCGCCATCGCGGATCACGGCAGGTGGGGCTTCTATCAAGGCGCGTTGCAATAATTGGGCAACTTCAGGAAATTCACGGATAGTGCTTTTTAAGCGATCAATCATGTGGCCTTGCATCGGTTGCAGATATTGTTGGATTGTTGGGAGGCATTGTAAGGCATGGCGCAACTGGGCTAAATCACGTGGCCGTGCGGTCATTAAGGCGATGCGAGCGAGGATGCGCTCAACATCGCCAATTTCGCGCAATAGCTTTTGCATATCTGGCAATTTTTTCTGACTTAATAAAGTTTCAATGGTTTGATAACGTTGTTGTAAAATTTTCTGATTGCGGATCGGACGATTAAGCCAGCGGCGCAATAAGCGACTGCCCATCGAGGTAGCTGTTTTATCAATCACTGCTGCAAGCGTGTGCTCTCTGCTGCCCTGAAGATTACGACTAATTTCTAAGTTGCGCTGCGTCGCCGCATCTAAAATGACACAGTCTTCGGGTTGGTCAACTTTTAAACTGCGAATATGAGGTAATGCACTGCTTTGCGTATAATGGATATATTGTAGTAAGGCGCCTGCGGCGCTCACAGCCAGATCTAAATCTTCACAGCCAAAACCACTTAAGTCTCGGGTATTAAAATGCTGGCACAATAAACGCTTGGCTTGACTTAAACCGAATTCCCAATGGGGCCTTTCACTGACGCCTTTACGATCGGCGAACAGTGATTTGTAAGTCGCATCGTCGCTGATTAATAATTCTGCCGCTTGCAAACGTTCTAATTCACTGTTTAAAGCCTCTTGGCCTTGGCATTGCAAGATATGGAAACGACCACTGGTGATATCTAGGTGGGCCATGCCAAACTGATCTTTTTGGCTGTAAATCGCGACGATCAAATTATCCTGGCGTTCTTCCAGCAAAGCTTCATCACTGACCGTACCTGGAGTGACAATGCGCATAACCTTGCGTTCGACCGGACCCTTGCTTGTGGCGGGATCCCCAATTTGCTCACAGATCGCAACCGATTCCCCCATTTTAATGAGTTTGGCTAAATAATTTTCCGCGGCATGATAAGGCACACCAGCCATTGGGATCGGATCTCCAGCCGATTGACCACGATGAGTTAGGGTCAGATCAAGTAATTGCGCGCCACGCTTAGCGTCTTCATAAAACATTTCATAAAAGTCACCCATGCGATAAAACAGCAACCTATCGGGATGTTGTGCCTTGATGCTTAAATATTGCTGCATCATTGGGGTGTGGGTTTGCTGGGCTTGGGCAGACATAATCGTGTTTGCTTGTAAAAAGAGCAATCATAACACAGCTGGCCTCAGTTAGAGATAAGAAATGTATATACCCGTTACTTTTCAAAGTAGGACTTTTCCCCGCTCAACACGGCGGGACAGGGTATCCCATCTTGGGCGCATCTTTGAACCAAAACAAGAAAAATCACTTGTCATTTAGTACGACTAAGATCCGCGTGATCTTCCTCATTTTGGTCCAAATCTACAAACAATCTGGGTGAAACCAAACCTCTCTGATATTGCAAAATCCTTCTTAAGTTCTTTTACTCATTTTTGCATGAATA
>JAZGGN010000211.1:0-7583 GCA_036480475.1 Gammaproteobacteria bacterium | reverse complement strand
GTGTTTTGCGCCTTTTGGGGTAATCTTTTGCCGTTTCTTTGCCTTTGCGGCTAGATCTTCGTTTTTGGTTTTCGAGGTATCTGTTTGTTTTTTAGGGAGATTTACCTTTTTCGGTCAGGCACTATCTTAGTATTATTTTTTTAGTCCAACGACATGGCAACTCAGATCTCAGCGAGCGCATTTCATCTGAAAAAATTAGTTGACCGCCAGCAAGCGGCACAATTGGCTATGGGCCTAAAAAAGTGTATCCCTTAAGGAACGGACACGAAATAACTTCCGGTTTTGCATCTCACCTTCACGCCATCTTAAATCGTTGCTCAATCGAAAAATCCTCGCATTACCTTGGGTAGTTCTGCGGTTTTTCTCAATCGGAACGATTCAATCTGGCACAAATCTGAGCGCCAAACACGGAAGTTATCTCGTGCCCGTTCCTAACGCCTCATGCGCTACACAGAAATCTGAACTCGCGGCATTATTTTAACCGTGATGTTCACATATCAAAGAATTATGGTATTAAATTATATTTGTGTTGTCAACTTACATGTATCGTATAAAAAATGAGGTGCAATCACTCATTCTTTATTATTTAAATTTATCCAAATTGGATGAAGTCTATCTTTATGGTTATTTTATAAGTTTTGGGCGGCGCCGTGCAATAATCAAAATAATAGTGTACGCTCATGCCTTTATTTTTATGGGGGAGCGCGGTGACTCTCTGGGGTGAGTAGTTACGTTTATAGTAAGCTTATCAATAAAAATTTATTACCCAGTATTTATGAAGCAAACACTTATTCTCTTCATTATAAACATCACTATTTTCTGGCTGTGGGCAGATACTGTCTTTGCGCAAAATGTATCATCTAAAACTTATCATGTTGCTGACGGTAGCAGCAAACAATTTGTAGATATACTTGAACAAGTTGAAGATGGCGATACCGTTATATTAGGCAGTGGGCGTTACCATGGTAATTTTCACATTAATAAGTCAATCCTATTAATGACTCATAGTAAGGCGGTACTCACCGCAGATAATGAAGGCACGATACTGACCATCTCTGCCCCAAACACCCGCGTAGAAGGTTTAACGTTACAAAACAGTGGTAATGATATCAGCGCTAAAGATGCTTGTATATTTATCACAGAAGTGGCGCATGGCACGCAGATTGTTGCCAATGAAATGAGTGAATGTGGGTTTGCCATATGGTTGGATGCGGCATCTCAGGTATTCATTAAAAATAATACGATTACCGGTACAGAGCAAGCGATCGTATCTGATCGGGGTAATGGGATCCATTTATTTAATACCAATGACAGCATTGTAGAAGGTAATCGTATTAAGCTGGGTAGAGATGGTATTTATATTTCAAACTCTGAAAATGTATTAATTAAAAACAACGAGATGTATAATACGCGTTTTGGGATCCACTATATGTATAGCCATAATTGCCAGGTGACTGGCAATACGATTAGTCATTCCTCAGTGGGAGCGGCAGTGATGTTTTCTAAAAATATCGTCGTTAAAAAGAATATGTTTGAACGAAATAAAGAACATGGCTTGTTACTACGGGATGTGATTGATAGCAATATTAAAGATAATACATCGCGGCATAATAAAATTGGATTGTTGCTCGGTAGTAGTTATTATAATGTGATCCAAAAAAATTGTTTTTCCAGAAATACAATGGCGGCTCATGTGTTCAGCAGTGACTATAATGAAGTATTTGATAATGATTTTATCGACAATAAATTACAACTAAAGTTTCTGTCAACCCAATCTATTGTGTGGAGTGGCCCTGACCGTGGTAATTACTGGTCCCATTATCCTGGCAGAGAAGTCAGTAAAAATGGCATAGGCAGTAAAAAATTTCAGGTGACCAACCTTTCAGACTGGCTGAGCTTTTCCTATCCTTTATTGAAAATTATCCTGCATAGTCCAGCAATGAAATTACTGGCAAAATTTGAAAACGAATTTCCTGTTCTTAGTAAGCCTGCTATTATTGACAATTATCCTTTAATGAGTTCGATCGCATGTTAAAAGATCACAGTTTAGTTGCTGAAAATATCACTTTTGGCTATCAGAAAAATTTGCCCATTATTCGTGCTGCAAGTATTCAATTCCAGGCAGGTCAAATAACCGCTTTAATTGGCAGTAATGGTAGCGGTAAGACAACTTTCCTCAAAATCCTAAGCGGCATATTCCATGCTGATCAAGGGCAATTGTTTTTTCAGGGGAAATCAATCACAAAAAAAACACAATATCACTATAAAAAATTAATCGGATTCATGCCTGAGCTACTGCAACTGTATCCCAATATGAAAGTCCAATCAGTTTTGTTCTTCTTGGCAAAATTAAAAGGTTGTAGCAAAAATAAGGTGACAGAAATTTTAGATCAGGTTGATTTACAAAAACATGCGCATAGAAAGGTCAAGGCATTATCAAAAGGCATGCAGCAACGTTTAAATCTTGCACAAGCGCTCATTAATTCACCGGAAGTGCTTTTACTGGATGAACCTTCCAATGGTCTTGATTATACAAGCATTATAAGTTTTTATGCTATTTTACGAAAACTGGCAGCCGGTGGAGCGACTATCATTTTATCAAGCCATCAGTTGGGTGAAGTTATGGAATATGTAGATCTCATTGCTGTGTTACGCAATGGTCACATTATATTACATGACCATTTAAGCAATGTTTTCAGTCAAGCAAACAGCACGGTAGAAACCATCCATTTTTATTTTGATAAAATCATTCGGCCAGAGGCTTTTGCGGCATTATCACGACAACATCCTGAACTCACGTCAGTCAATGAGACTGGCATCACTGTTGCATTAGAAAAGCAGGAGATTGGACGCTTTATTGTAGCAGCGAAAGAACAAGGTTTAGAATTAATTGATTTGAAGATAAAGCATAAAACATTAACAGAATTGATCACAAATATATCATGAATAGCTATCCAATTTTGATCATTGCTCAAAAAGAAGTACTTACCCACTTAAAAAATTATTGGGTTGTACTGGTTGCCTGTCTGATATTGATTATGAATATTGCGATTACTGGGATCTTAGGCACTTTTTTTTCGACTGAACTCGATCCCAGAGCTATATTATTATCTCTAATACATTTACATATGTATATTATTCCCTTGGTGGCACTCATACTCTCTTGTGACAGTATCCTGAAAGAAAGAGAGCTTGGCACACTAGAACTTTTTTATGCTTACCCACTCCAATCCTATGCACTTGTCATGGGCAAATGGCTGGGCCACAATATTATCCTTTTTATGGTGATTGTTATTGGATTATTACCGATCAGTTATCACTTGTACCAGTTGGAGGTATTACTCACACATATTATTGGGTTCATCTTGCTTATTTTTGCATTGGGTGCTGTTTTTAATTCTCTCGGCCTGTTGCTTTCCATGCTGGTGAAAGAGCGCGCGCTGGCGATGCTTGTTAGTATCATTGTGTGGTTGTTTTTTGTATTCTTATTTGACCTTGGCTTTGTAACTATTACGATTATGACTGACGGTAAAATATCACCACAGCTATTGGGTGGTCTATTGCTGTTAGATCCGGTAGAAGCCTTTCGTATTAGCGCCATTATGTACTTACTGCCTGTTGATGCAGTGGAGATTTTCAGTCTTAATAATGGCATGCTGCAACTAAGTACCAGCATCGTTGCGACTTTATTGTGGATATTTGCGCCATTGGCATATCTGTGTTACAAATCAAATAATCATGGATAGGCGCAGTTTTTTAAAAACAGGATTAAAGGTCGCAGCAGTGACTGCCATTTTCAGCACAGTTGGCTGGAGGATCGCCTTTGGGCAAAACAAGCATGCATTAATCAACAGAAGTTTTTATGCGATGGGTACTGCGGGTACAATAATTATAGATTCAGAAGACAAAACGTTGGCGCAGAGGGCACTTAATGAGGCAGTGACTAAATTTACGGCGTTAGAGAATAAATTAACGAAGTTTTCACCCAATTCTGACATCGGCCGCTTAAACAAATCTCCAGATCGTTTTATTCAAGTCAGTACAGATACCCACAAAGTTTTAACGACAGGTCTGGATGTGTCTAAGCAAACCGGCAATCGTTTTGATATGGGCTTAGGTAACTTTCTTATCCAGCCAGGATTAGATGAGCACATTCCTCGTGTTGGTCATCATGAATTAACAACAGCAGATCTGGCTAAGCCATTGTTTATGGTACAAGGATCACTGATCCGCCTCACAAGGCCAAATACGATGCTGGATTTGGGTGGGATTGCTAAGGGATATGCCGTTGATGCTGCCTTAGATCTCTTGCGCTATGAATATGGGATCAAGCATGCACTTGTCGCCTTGGGGGGTGATTTAAGTGTCGTTGGTGGTCAACCTGATGGTGAACCTTGGCATATCCGCTTTGATAAAAAAGCGCCAATTGAGCGGCAAAATAATGATATACTACTGTCAACTGGCAGTGTTGCTTCCTCAGGAGGGTATTTGAAAAGAGCACAGATGCAAAGTAGTGAGGTAAAACATCATATCATTGATCCCTTGACCTTTTCATCGCAGGAAATGTATGCACTATCTACCGTCATCGGTCCTTGTGCTGCGGTTTGCGATGCTTTGGCGACTGCTGCGTATAATACACCGCCAGAGGCAATGAGTAATTTGCAAGCGCATTTTCCTCAATATAAGTTTATAAATCAGATCAAAGGAGAAACAAATGGGTATTAGCGGTATAAGTATGGGTTCACTGCTTATCATATTACTGATCGTTATGTTACTGTTCGGTACCAAGCGTTTACGTAGTATTGGCACTGATCTTGGGGCGGCCTTACGTAGTTTTCGCCAGAGCATGGCCGAAGGGAATACAGATAAAGGATCTGCAGATGAAAGTGAAAGTGCGCGACCATTGGATCAAGACAAAGACGTGGGCTAATGTCCAATACTGAAAGTGAATGTGAAAAGTGCAATGAGATCATGGCCCATTTGCTGGAGTTACGCACCCGTCTAATACGTTGTACGGGCGTCTTTTTTATTGCTTTTGCGAGCCTATATGTATTTTCTGCTAAGCTATATACGACGTTAACCGCGCCTTTATTGAGTAAGCTACCTGAAGATGGACATTTAATTGCTACCAATATCGCGGCACCCTTCCTAGCGCCTTTAAAATTAACCTTCGCTGTCTCCTTATTTATTACCATTCCATTTATATTACAGCAAATATGGCGTTTTATAGCGCCCGGGTTGTATGATAATGAGCGTAACTTGGCGCGTGGTTTGTTGTTGGCAAGTATAGGGCTTTTCTATGTTGGTATGATGTTTGCTTACATCATTGTTTTCCCACTGGTGCTCGGATTTTTTGCCAGGATCGTGCCTGAGGGGGTTGCATTTATCCCTGACATCAGCGCCTACCTTAATTTCGCTCTTAAATTACTATTTGCTTTTGGCATCGCTTTTCAAGTGCCAGTGATCACGATATTATGTATTGCAAGTGGCTTGGTTAATATACAGTCCTTGGCGAATAAACGACCTTACGTTATTGTTATGGCATTTATTGCCGGTATGCTGCTCACACCGCCGGATATTGTGTCTCAATTATTGTTAGCCATACCCATGTGGTTACTATTTGAAGGTGGTATTTTATTTGCGCGATTATTTTTGCGTCATAAACTTGACTTTAAAACCAATAATCCTGATCTTTATCAATGACGAGTTGAGAGCAGCTATTTTATTCTAGGAAAGAAAATAATAATGGAGGATCCCTGATGGCAAAACGTGATAAAAAAACAAACGAACACAAAAGCTCTGATGATACAAATATAGACCGCAGGAATTTCATGAAACTTTCAGCGGGCGCTGGTCTTACTGCTGCGGCGCTGTATCTTGGTTCAGGCATAAGTCCTTTGCTTGCTCGATCAGATAAAAAAGGGCCTAAAAGTTCGGAGGTTGCACCAGGGGAATTGGATCAATATTATGGTTTCTGGTCAGGGGGGCAATCTGGAGAAGTCAGAGTGCTCGGCATTCCATCTATGCGCGAATTAAAACGTATTCCTGTGTTTAATTACAGTTGTGAGTATGGCTGGGGGATTACGAATTACAGTAAAAAATTACTGAAGAACTATACGGTAGGTGATACCCATCATGTGCATCTTTCCTATGACAAAGGCACTTATGATGATCAATATGCTTTCGTCAATGATAAATCGATTGCCAGACTGGCACGCCTGCGACTTGACTGTATGGAAGTCGATGCGATAACTGAGATCCCCAATAGCCAGGGGACGCATGGTATATTTCCCTCACGGCATAAACTGGATGCCGTATATTGCATGCGGAGTTTCGCACGCCACAGCCCAATGATGGTCGCGATGTAGATGTACCAGAAAAGTATGGCGCTTTACACACTTGTATTGATGCTAAAACCATGCAAGTTCGCTGGCAAGTGTTGGTTGATGGCAACCTTGACCTATGTGCCACCGATTATGCTGGTAAGTATTCTATGGGCACTTGCTATAATTCTGAGGGTGGTGTCACACTGCCTGAAATGATGGCTACTGATCGAGATTGGTTGACGGTTTTCAACTTGGAACGTATTGAGGCTGCAGTCAAGGCGGGTAAAGGCACACAAATTGGCGACAATGGTATTCCGGTGATTGATGGGCGTGGTAAAGATAATTCCTATGTATTATACATCCCTATTCCTAAAAACCCGCATGGGGTGAATGTTGATCCAAGCGGGAAGTATGCAATTTGCTGTGGAAAACTCTCACCGACCGTTTCCATTATCCCCTTTGAAAAGATAGATGCTGCATTTGCTGGTGAGATTGAAGATCCACGAGATTGTGTTGTTGCAGAGCCGGAAATTGGCTTAGGGCCACTACACACGGCATTTGACAATCGAGGCAATGCTTATACATCTCTGTTTATCGATTCTACGGTAGCCATGTGGGATATCGAAAAAGCAATTGAGGGAGAAGATTTTATTATTGAAAAAATCGATGTTGCTTATCAGCCAGGGCATGTCAATGGCTCTATGAGTGAAACCAAGGATGCAGATGGTCAATGGTTGGTTGTGCTGAACAAATTTTCTAAAGATCGTTTTTTGCCGGTTGGTCCTTTTTTTGCTGACAATGACCAATTAGTAGATATGAGTGAAAATAAAATGGTATTGGTACATGATGGTCCACAATCGCCTGAGCCCCATGATGCGGTTATTGTGGATAGACGATTGATCCGACCGCGATCCATATGGGATCCTGATGATGAAAAATTTGATTTAGAACGAAAGTTAGCTGGTGAAGTTGACTTAGAGCTTGCGGCTAATAAAGTCGTTCGTAAAGGCAATAAGGTTTATGCGGTGATGAGTAGTTTCGCCCCAAGCTTTGGTTTGACTGAGATCTCAGCAAAATTAAACGATGAAGTGACCATCATTGTAACTAATCTTGATAAAGTAGAAGATGTAAGTCACGGTTTTTGTTTGTGTGAATATAATCTAAATTTTGGTGTTGCGCCACAGGAAACCGCCTCTGTGACATTTATAGCAGATAAAAAAGGGCTGTTTTGGTATTATTGTCCGTGGTTTTGTCATG
>JAZGGN010000210.1:0-3841 GCA_036480475.1 Gammaproteobacteria bacterium | reverse complement strand
TTGCGATGATGGTAGTGAAATAACCGATCTGGATGCGGTTATTTTTGCGATTGGTCGCAAAGCACGTACAGCCGATCTGCATTTAGCCAAAGCTGGTGTTAATATGGATGCGCGTGGTGTTATTGCGGTCGACAAATATCAAAATACCAATATTTCTGGGATTTACGCGATTGGTGATATTATCGGAAAACAGGCACTGACACCCGTTGCGATTGCCGCGGGTCGTTGTTTAGCGGATCGCTTATTCGATAACCAAACGGAAAGACATTTAAATTATGACAATATTTGTACGGTGATTTTTAGTCACCCATTGATCGCGACGGTCGGTTTGAGTGAAGCAGAGGCTGTTGCTGCTTATGGTAAAGCAGCGATCAAAGTTTACCATAGTCGTTTCACACCGATGCTCGATGCTTTGTGTGAAGAAAAGACACCGACAGAAATGAAATTAATTGTCACCGGCACACAGGAAAAAATCGTGGGTTGTCATATCATTGGTTATGGTGCGGATGAAATGTTACAGGGCTTTGGTGTGGCGATTAATATGGGTGCTTGTAAGTCAGATTTTGATAACACGGTTGCGATTCATCCGACAAGTTCGGAAGAATTAGTGACCCTGACATAGAAAAGAGGAAACACAGTATGTGCGGAATCATGGGAGCCATTGCACAGCGCAATGTCACAGCCATTTTGCTTGAAGGACTGCGTCGACTTGAATATCGAGGTTATGATTCTGCGGGTCTTGCAATCCTGGATGAACAAGTCACGATTCAGCGACAGCGTACCCAGGGCAAAGTGAGTGAATTAGTCGCGGCGATGCAAGCGCAACCTATCAATGGCATGCTTGGTGTTGCGCATACGCGTTGGGCGACTCATGGACAACCGTTAACGCATAATGCCCATCCACACATGTCGGGTGAAGAGATCGCTTTGGTTCATAACGGTATTATTGAAAATCATCTAAAATTGCGCGATCAATTGTCTGCTGAAGGTTATCAATTTTCCTCTGAAACGGACAGCGAAACCATCGCACATTTGATCCATTATTGTTACGGTAAGTCTCAGGATATGATGCTGGCGATACGACAAGCAATGCAACAGCTAGAAGGTGCTTTTGCCTTAGGGATCATCAGCAAGCAAGCGCCTGATCATTTAATTGCTGTGCGTCAAGGCAGCCCATTGGTGGTCGGTTTAGGCCTTGACGAAAATTTCATCGCTTCTGATCAAGGTGCTTTATTATCGGTGGCGCAACAATTTATGTATCTTGAAGAAGGTGATATCGCGCGGGTGAGTTGCAATGAAGTAATCGTTGAGGATCAGCAAGGAAAAATTGTTGAACGCAAAAAGCATCCCTCTCACAATAATGGTGAAGTGATTCATAAAGGCACTTATCGCCACTATATGCAAAAAGAAATATTTCAACAACCGCAAGCCATTGCTGAAACCTTACAAGGGTGTGTTGGTAAAAACTCAGTTATGGATGCGATTTTTGGTGAGCAAGCGACGGCGATTTTTGACCGCGTACGCGCCGTACAAATCGTGGCTTGTGGTACCAGCTATCATGCGGGCTTAATTGCCAAATACTGGTTAGAAGATATCGCCGGTTTACCGTGTGATGTGGAAGTGGCCAGTGAAATTCGTTATCGCAAAAAAGTGATTGCACCAGATACTTTATTTGTTACGATTTCTCAATCAGGCGAAACGGCGGATACTCTTGCAGCATTAAAGCAAGCTAAGCAACTTAATTATCTGGCCAGTCTTGCAATTTGCAATGTTCCAAACAGCACCTTAGTGCGCGAATCTGAATTGGTATTTTTAACGCGGGCGGGCGTGGAGATCGGCGTGGCTTCGACGAAAGCATTTACCACCCAACTCACGGCTTTACTGATGTTAACGATTGTATTGAGTCGTCGCCAAAACGCGGATAAAAAAGTAGAGCAAAATTTAATTGCACAACTTAAAAAATTATCGCCATTGGCAGAGCAGATGCTTGCTTTAGAAAAACAAATTAAAAAATTAGCCCATTTATTTGTCGATAAAAACCATGTGTTATTCGTAGGCCGTGGCTTACAATATCCGGTGGTTTTAGAAGGCGCATTAAAATTAAAAGAAATTTCTTATATTCATGCCGAAGCTTATCCTGCTGGAGAATTAAAACACGGTCCGCTGGCTTTAGTCGATAAAGACATGTTGGTGGTGAGTGTGGTACCGAATGATCCACTACTCGAAAAATTAAAATCAAATTTACAAGAAATACGCACCCGCGGTGGTCAGTTAATTATTTTTGCGGACCGTGAAACCAACATCATTGCAGAAGCGGGGGTTGAAGTGATCGCCCTGCCCTGTGCAGATAAAATCATTGCTCCGATCGTTTATACCATTCCCTTACAATTGCTGGCCTATCATGTCGCCGTGTTGAAAGGCACGGATGTGGATCAGCCGAGGAATTTGGCAAAGTCAGTGACAGTGGAGTGAGGCGGTTCCCATCGTGCTTTAACACTCACTTAACCCATCTCATTCCGCCAACAACACCTTCATCCATGCCAAGGCTTGTTCATCGTGCTTGTGGGCGGCTTGTTGCAGACTGAGGGTCGGTTGGTGGCTGAGTTTATTAAGCAGGCGGTGCGATAATTCGCGAATAATCGCTTCACTATTTTTGCCGGATTGTAATTGTTGGAGTGCGCGTTGGACTTCGTCTTCAGCGAGTTGTGCCATGGTTTGGCGATATTTCTGGATCATATGATCCACTTGCAGCACTTTTTGCTGCTGTTGAAAGTCATTCAGTGATTCTGCAATGATTTGCTCAACAGCAGGCACGGCCGCCAAGCGCTCATTTAAGCCTGAGGTGACCACATGTTGTAAATCATCAATATTAAAAAGTTTCGCCTGATCAAATTGGCCGACGTGAGGGTCAATATCTCGCGGCACAGCCAGATCCAGCAGCACCATCGATTGTAATTGGCGTGCCACCAAAGCATCTTCTATCATGTTTTTGTGGATGAAAGGCACGGGACAGGCGGTTGCTGAAATCACTAGATCCGCTTTGGCTAAGTGGGTGGCTAAGTCTTGAATATCGACATAGTCCGCGTTCAAATGCTGGGCGAAGGCTTGACTCGCCGGTGATTGTCGATTGACAAGGGTAAATTGGCTGACGCCACGTTGTTGCAAATAATCGGCAACTAAACGGATCGTATCACCTGAACCGATGAGCAAAGTATGGCAAGTGCTTAGATCAGTGAATAAATTCTGCACTAATTCTGCCGCGGCATAGGCAATAGAAATCGCTTTACTGCCGATCACTGTTTCAGTGCGGGCACGTTTACTGGTAGCGAATACTTGTTGCACAATGCCATGTAATTGTTTCCCCACCGTACCGAATTGGCAAGCCTGCTGGTAGGCAAGTTTCACTTGGCCTAAAATTTGCGGTTCACCGACCAACATCGAATCCAAACCACAGGCCACTCGATGTAAATGGTAAACTGCTTGCTTGCCTTCGTGCAGGTAAACATGCGGCTGTAATTGATCGAGGTCCAATTCATGCTGTTCAGCCAACCAGGGCAGTAATTGATCAGGATCGTCACTATAACAATATAATTCCGTACGGTTGCAGGTTTGCAGCAGCATGGCTTCTTGGGCGGTGTGGTTTAAGCAGTCTTGCAGCAAAGGCGCGGCGGGTCGGGCGGCCATTTGCTCTCGCAGTGCCAGGGGGGCTGTTTTGTGGCTTAATCCGCAAGTAATAAATGTCATCGAGGGCTATCCATGGGTTAAAGATGATATAAGGATGGTGATATTTTAACGGGCTTGCGCTTAAGATCAAGTTTTTTCCGAGTGTATGCTAGGGCGT
>JAZGGN010000209.1:0-10601 GCA_036480475.1 Gammaproteobacteria bacterium | reverse complement strand
CTTGTGAAGTCCAAGGCAAAAAAGCAGCGAACCAAATTGCGCATGCCATACAAACTGCCAACCAACGTCAAGAATGTAATGTTTTAATATTAGCGCGTGGTGGTGGATCCTTAGAAGATCTGTGGCCATTTAATGAAGAAGCCGTCGCACGCACGATATTTGCCAGCAAGCTTCCGATCGTCAGTGCAGTCGGGCATGAAACTGACGTCACCATTGCTGACTTTGTTGCCGACCAACGTGCCGCCACCCCCACGGCTGCGGCAGAATTGGTTAGCCCGGATCAAAACGAATATCAACAACGTTATTCACAACACTACAAACAGCTTAGTCAAGCAATGCGAACACGGCAGCAACAATTCACTCATCGCCTTGAAAAATTAACATTAAAACTGCAGCACCCCAGTACTTATCTGCGAGAAACCGCACAAACACTTGATTATTATGCACAACAATTACGACAAAATTATAAGCATTGCCTACAAACTAAATCAAATCAAGCCAACACACTGGCCATTAAAATTAAACAATTCAGCCCACAACATCAAATTACACAATACAAACAAAGTTTACACTGGCTCACACAAAATCTCGCTAAAGTGATACAACAACAATTACAGCAAGTAAAACAACAGATCGGTCATCATGCCTCTGCACTGGAAACACTCAGCCCACTTGCAACGCTGGCGCGCGGCTATAGTATTGTCAATAATAAAGAAGGTGTTATCATTCGTAACAGCAAACAATTGCAGATTGATGAAAGCGTCCAAGTTCACCTGCATAAAGGTGAAGTAATTTGTAAAGTAATGGAAAAATAACGAGATAAAATTTTATGGTTTATAAACGATGGCAATGGATTATATTAGCGAGTACACTGCTTACCAATATGGTTGGCGTGGCAGCAACACTGCCGCAAATTAAGCCCGTCCCTGGTGGTATTGCCGCAGTCCCCCTCAACACCCAAAGTAAGCCTTCTGCTTTTTACAATGAACATCAAGTATTGATCTTAGAACATCCCGAAAAAGATACGATCCCATGGCTAGCGCTCGTGGGACTACCATTAACTGCAAACGCAGGTAATCACGAAATCCAAATTACAGCACCGCTGCGCTTCACACAATTATTCTCTGTACGTCATCAACCCTATAAAATAGACCAACTAAATCAAAACTGTAAGGCGGATCAGCCCATTGAATATATTTATTATCCACCACAAACACCCAACAGTGTCGATGAGAAAATCTTAAGCCACTGGTCAGATTCTGATCCACTGAGCAATGAATTTATCCCCCCCCTACACGGGCGCATCATTGCAGACTTCGGCTTGCAATTAGAATTCGATCACCAACTGCAATGTCAGCATGTTGGCATTGATATCGCTGCTCCAGCAAACACATCGGTTAACGCGGTTGCAGAAGGCGTTATATTAGCGATAACTGAACAAGATGAAGATGATTACACTATTTTTCTTGATCATGGGCAAGGCTTGCTTTCAGTCTATGCCCACATCAGCCATCCTGACGTTACAACTTCACAATATGTGCCGCAAGGCAGAATATTAGGTGGCGTCAGCGCCCAGGCAGATGGCCAAGCTTTTCTCCACTGGGGGATTGTCCTCAACAGCGTGTACGTTAATCCGAACTTATTTGTGTTAGAAGGTCATATTTCTGCACCTATTAGCGAGGAAGCGCTACAAATTGATACAAAAGAAGACTTGCCAGCACTGCCACCCTTATGATCCTAGAAAAGCAGTAACGCTTTGATTTATCTGACTAGGGCGATTAAGACGTTGAAGAAAATCTTATGTAACCTCAGGTATTTATTTGACTAAAATAGTATACTAACCAATATGATAAATTTATAATCCTGAAAAAAGTAGTTAACCTCGTAGCGAGGGTGATTAAGGTGTTGAAGATTAGGGATTTTTTGCGCTTTTGCGATGGAAACAGTACTCATCCGTATGGTGACGGAGAAAAAGTGCAAAAAATCCCTAAGATCCAGTGCATTAATCAGCCGCAGTAGAGGTTAACTACTTTTTTTAGGATGATCCTAAAAAAATCACAGAGGTTCGCGATCAATGACACTTAAGATTTCTAAACGAGGACAAATCCCTCCCTTTTTAGTCATGGAAATATTGGCACAAGCAAAAGAACGTGCAGCACAAGGAGATGATATTATTCATTTAGAAGCTGGGCAACCTGCCAGTCCTGCGCCAATTACAGCTATTGAGATTGCACAACAAACCTTAGGAACTCACAACTTAGGGTATACTGAACCCCTAGGCGTGCCAGAATTGCGACAACGCGTTGCACAATACTATCAAGATTATCATGCAACTTCAGTGGCACCAGAGCAGGTGGTCATCACAACGGGATCATCGGGCGGATTTTTACTGTCATTTTTAGCTTGCTTCGACCCAGGGGATCGAGTGGGCATTACGGTCCCAGGATATCCTGCTTACCGTCATATTTTGATGGCCCTTGGGGTCGAACCCGTCGAATTGCGCATTACCTCGGAAAATAACTTTCACTTAAAGACTGAAGTATTAGCAGATCAAAAGCTTGATGGCTTAATCCTCGCGAGCCCAGCCAACCCGACGGGCGCTATGCTGGATGATCAAGAATTACAAACACTCATAGACTATTGCCGTGATCAAGGGATCCGTTTTATTGCGGATGAAATTTACCACGGTATTACCTATGACCAAAAGCCGCAAACTGCCGTTGCTTTCGACCCGGAGTGTATCGTCATCAACAGTTTTTCAAAATATTTCTGCATGACTGGTTGGCGCTTAGGTTGGATGATCTTACCACCGGCATTACTTCGCTCCGTTGAGTGCCTGGCGCAAAATCTATTTGTCTCACCACCGACTTTATCACAATATTCGGCGCAAAAAGTTTTTGACTGTCGTGGTCCCCTGGATGATCTCGTCAAGCGCTACCAGATAAATCGCGATCTATTGTGCGCCGCCCTACCCAAGCTGGGCTTTCAATATGCCTCACCGCCTGACGGTGCCTTTTACCTCTATACAGATATTTCTAAAATCAGTAAAGATAGTGTGGCTTATTGCGAGAGAATGCTCTCTGAAATTAATATTGCAGCCACCCCGGGCGTAGACTTTGATCCCATCGAAGGCAAACACCATATACGCTTTTCTTTTGCCGGCGAAACTGAAGAAATACAAACTGCCATTGCGCGTCTGCAAGCATGGCAATAATTATTCCGGAAAAATCAAATGGAACAGAGTCGAGGAATGACAGATAACGGGTATAAGAAATTACAAAAAAATTATGCTCGCCTAGGAGCCTCTACAGCTGACGGCTCATCAACGAGAGCTCTATCAGTGGATTGACTGCTTCCTCTCTAAGAGAATCATGAGACCTTTTAAGCAAAACATGATTAGGACTATAAAGATTTAAATTTTGATATGTTTCGGACGTCTGAGCAAGTGGTTCATGGGTACGTAGTGCACCCTGTTTCCTCATTATTCCCACGCCAGATAGACGGTGTAAATTGGCAAGTCCATCTCCAGCATGGCGGGAAACATTAGAATTATCTCTTTCACTTAAGATTTTTAATGTATCCAATATCATATGACGTGAAGGCTCATGCGAACCCCAAACTCCTCTATCATAAACATGTATCTCATGAAGTTTATCTATAGCGGACTTACATATGTCTTCATTAGAGCAAGATAGAGCAATATTACATAGCTGTAATACATAGCCATAGATAATATGATCTTTTTTGAAATTGAATGCAGCAGAAGATTCACCTTGGATAGATTTCTCATCAAGATCACGAAACTCATCAATATGCGCATACGAACTTAGATCAGCTTTAGTTAATATCCCTTTTATTATGTTATGAATATTACCAAGTCTCCCTGTAGTTAAGTCATCTGACAAAGCTGGTGTTGTAATCTCACCTTCTAACCATTCTAGAACGTCATACCACACATACTGTAGATCTTTGAATCCAAAAACTTTGACAAAGTCGTCAAAGCTGGCTTTAATAATATCAGCAAAATCATCTGGCCCTGGAACATCGCTAAGCGTTAAAACATTTTTTAGCTTTTCAGCCAAGTCAAAAAAAAGTCTTGTGGATCCTGTCACAAAACGCCCGGATCTTCTGGCAGTGGTTGTTATTTTTCCTTGATCTGATTTTATTCTTACGAGATGCTGTATCGCATAATCTGATTTAAATTTTAGATGGTAATTAACTTGAGAAGTCGATTTTGTTCCTCGGGCTACTTTTTTATATTGTGCCCAATAAGAAGATTTAGAATTCTTATAAAATCTATCTTTAATACTTTTTGTTAATTTTTGTAAACCTGATTTAAATAATATTTGTGATGCGCTCATAACCGCATCGAATAGAACATCAACCTCATGATTATGTTCTCTTGAAGAATGAAAAGATTTATCTTCAAATCCTTTAAACAGCGCATCAAGTATGGCAATCAAAGTATTTTGCTTAGACCTTATGAATTTCTTAGTCTGTGGATCCTTACTAAAAGACAATCTTCGAAGGAAATAAGACAATCCATATCCAAGATGGGTATCTAATTTGTCAGATCCAGAAAAATTATCACTTAAGAAATAAAGACAAGTTAATCGTATATCATCATTTTGACAGTCAGCAAGCTCAATAAAATCACGTACTAAATCAATAGTCAGTACGCTTTGCTTTTTAAATACTTCAATTATATGATTGATACCTTCATATAATATTTTTTTCTCTGGTCCTGTACTGCGATTATATTCTCTAACTAGATCGCGGACTGACTTAATATTATATTTTTCGACTAATGCGAAGTATTGAGAAGCTGTGGTTGATTTAGGTCTAATATCTATCGATGAGCTAATATCTCTGCGTGCCTTGTCCTCTACGTAAGGCGGCTCCACGTCTATATCACCATTGAGATCCTTTCTTGCTCTATTTTCATGCTTATCATCCCTATCCTCATCTCGGTCAACGCTTGCATCGCCCATTGCCGATTCAAATTCTGGGGGATCTGTCTCAGGGGAATAAGAATATTTAATTTCATCTGTTTCGTTCATAATGGACAATCATAATAATATAAAATGCTTAAAAAGTGACTTTCCACTAAATATTTGAACATTTCTATGCTTTTTTATACTGAGATGATAATATATAAATCTTATTAATAATTGGCCCTAGAGAAGGTGACTAAAGCTAGAGACAGGGGGGGAAATATGATCAAGGCATACATTTATACCCGTGATCCGTCAAAAGAGGCATTTTTCCCGCTCAACACGGCGGGACCGGAGCATCCCATCTTGGGGGCATCTTTGACGGATAAAGGGTATAACGGTTTCCTGAAGTATTAGCAATCAAAAGCTTGATGGCTTAATCCTCGCGAGTCCAGCTAACCCGATGGGCGCCATGCTGGAGGATCAACAATTACAAACACTCATAGACTATTACCGTGATCAAGGGATCCGTTTTATTGCGGATGAAATTTACCACGGTATTACCTATGAGCAAAAGCCACAAACTGCCATTGCGCGTCTACAAGCATGACAATCCTCATAGACGTTATGGCTCTCCCCCTGTTTCAGATTTAGGTAAAGATGAACCACAGGGAACAAAGCAATTACATATTATCTAAGATTTTCTTCCGTTAATTAATAATTCTTATTTGCATAATGATTTTTATTAGTGTTACTATTATTATTAGCAACTATTTAGGCATATAATGAAATAAAACCTATATTACATAAACAAAAAGCACCACAACGAGATCTGTCCCGTTGCCGTTACTTTTTTTTAAGATTATTAGATCTATGGATGAACAGGTAGAAAATCAACATGGCAGAACGGATCGATGGGCTGGCCTAGGAACAAGCACTTTTTTTAAATGTAAACAGGCCACTAAGGTTTCCGTAGAAATAGGTATAAGGCCTGCTATGGCCTTCACAAGCGCTGCCGTTTTTTCTAGTACAGAAAAATTGTTAGGACTACTGCCACTCACCGGAGAGCCTATAGGCATGCTTGTTGGCCTCTCCATATTTTATTTCGCTTACTATACATCTTACCTGATCTATTGCCTTATAAAGTATGATGAAAAAACCGATGATAATGAAAATATATATGGAGACAAGCGATGCAAAACAGCACTCTACACTTACCCGTTCCACTATGTTTGGCGCGCCCTTACAACAAATCAGGAAGATCATGACGAAAAGGAAGAAGAAAAGGAAACACAGCAAACGGGTTGGCTGTCTAGCAATACGCTGCATTGGGCAGTATATCACGCAGCAGGTGCAGGTTCACTGATTGGTTCTATGGACGTTGCGCTAAGCACAAAAATAATGGAAGCACTGGGTGCAATACCTGCGGCAGGAATGAGTGTAAATGTGGTAGATATAATTTCACATGGCCTGCTGGGGGGACTTATAGGTACAATCGTTGGATTTATTATTGGTTGGATTGCAAATCTGGATTATGTACAAAATAAAATTTTGGAACCATTGTCTGAACGCTTAGAAAAATTTGGCAATGCAGGAGGGAAATATAGAAAAATTTTTTATGATAATACGGTAAAAGTATCTAATATAGGTTTTAGAATAGGTGGAAGCTTAGGTAGCATGCTGGGGCTGGCACTTGGCGGGATCCCTGGTGCGATAATAGGATATTTGATTGGTGGGCTCCTTGGTATGATCCTTTTTAGTAGTATTTTTGGTTCCTGCGTCGTTGCTTATAAATTTATAAAATCTTTATGCCAGGGAAAGGAAGTTCAAGCAACAGACAACGCTGAGAACGCAGGCCCACGGGGACAACTAATAGGTGATACTGGCTCTGTTTTAGGTGTGGATCCTGTATTATCATGGATCAGTGCCGTTACAATTTAGCGGTATTTAGCCCCCAAGCTGGGATGCAAAAATGCCCTGTTTGAAAGATCACGGGTATATATGATAATTGCCCTGGGAAGTGCTGTAAGGTACTAGTCAAGATTATATTTTAAACCTACTATTTTCTTTTCACATGTCTGATTAAACGCTTGCGGCGGCGTTGTTGGCTTGGACTTAAAACATTTTTTCGCCCTTGGTAGGGGTTAGGATCATCTTTGAATTCGATCCGCAGTGGTGCACCTTGCAGTTTAAGTGCGGTGTGATAGGCGTTATTTAAGAAACGTTTGTAGTGATCGGGAAGTGCCTTGGTTTGTTTGCCATGAATAATAATGCGCTGCGGCTCATGGCCACCACTGTGCGCATAACGTAATTTGATCCGTCGTCCACGGACCAAAGGCGGTTGATGCTGACGCGTCGCGTCTTGCAAAACTTGAGTTAAATATGGGGTCGCTAATGATTTTGTTGCCGCTTGATATGCTTTAGTAACGGAAGCAAAAACATCACCCACCCCCGTGCCATGTAAAGCAGAAATAAAATGCTGTTTGGCAAAGTGGGCAAACTGTAAGCGCCGTTGTATGGTATTGCGAATTTTTGTTTTTTCAGATCGGTCCAAACCATCCCATTTGTTGATGGCCAATACCAATGCCTTTCCACTTTGGATAACAAAATCAATGAGATGTAAATCTTGATCAACAACGTCGCTGCGCGCATCGATCAACACCATCGCTACATTGCTTTGTTCAATGGCTTGTAATGTTTTGATCATTGAAAATTTTTCGACGATGGCTGTCACTTTGCCACGCCGCCTGACACCCGCAGTATCAATAATTGTGAAGTCTTGACCACGATAAGTGAGCGGAATAAAAATGCTGTCGCGCGTGGTCCCCGCTTCGTCAGCAACGATAACACGCTGCTCTCCTAAAATTCGATTAACGAAAGTCGATTTGCCCACATTAGGCCGACCAACCACCGCTAATTTTATCCCGGCTTGTTGTGCCTCAGTACTTGAATCAAGATCTGGATACGTCTCTAATATTGCTTCAATTAATTGATTGACACCACGTCCATGCGCAGCCGCAATCGGAAAAATATCGCTAAAACCAAGTTGATAAAAATCAGCACAGGCAGCATTGGGGTCAACCCCATCGATTTTATTAACCACACAATAAACAAGCTTACCGTCAACCCGCAAGGATTGCGCAACATCAATATCCGCTGCCGTTAATCCCGCACGACCATCCGTCATAAATAAAACCAGATCCGCTTCTATGATGGCCTGCTGTGATTGTGCGCTGGCCATTTCATCCATCGCTGTTTGCGCATCGCCAATGCCACCCGTATCGATGACAATATAAGGTTTACCCCCTAAACGACCTTCACCATATTGACGGTCGCGAGTTAAACCCGAAACGTTAGCGACCAATGCATCTCTGGAACGAGTCAAACGATTAAATAAAGTAGATTTACCCACATTGGGTCGACCAACAATGGCAATAACAGGGATCGCCATTTAACCACCCACCTGATAGTCTCCTAAAACTCCTTTATTACTAAGCGCGTACACTTGGCCCGCCTTAACAGTCACTGGCGCTATAATTGAACCTCTTTTATCCAAGTTAACCCGCGCTAAGAATTGACCATTATCTTGCGAAAGCCAATGTAAATAACCTTCAATATCGCCAACAACAACCGCATTGCCAACGACACTAGGTGCGGTGATACTCCGCGCGTATAAGTCTTCCTGACGCCAAACAACCTGGCCATTATTACGATCAAACGCCCACAACGTACTATCCATATCACTCACAAATAAACGATCACCACTTAAAGCCATACCGGTATATGAAGAAAATTCACGATCCCACAAGACCAAACCCGTATCTAATTCCATCGCGACCAAGCTACCTTGATAAGCCACAGCGTAAATAACGCCTTGTGAAATAATGGGATCAGCCGCAATATCAACCAGCCTATCTACCTCAGTTTGCCCAACAGGTTCAGCGATTGCACGCTGCCATACCAATTGACCACTATTTTCTGCGAATGCCAATAACTTGCCATCCGCAAAGCCAGCAATAACTAAATCATTCATGACTTGCGGAGAACTATTTGCATGGAGTACTAAATCAGGAGAAAAATGATCGTATTGCCAAAGCCTTTCGCCGTTATATAAATCTAAAGCCGTTAAATTATTATCTACGCTGATAACAAAAACTTTATCATTCGTGAGTGTTGGTGCTGCCAGCACTTCATTACTCACCGGCGCTTGCCATAAGATCAAGCCATCACTGCGCTGCAAGGCAATCACTTGCGCATCACGTGTTCCCACAACAATGGTATCATTCTTCATCGATGGACCACTACTGATCTCCGATCCGGTTCTGACCTGCCAAATCACGTTACCATCATCCGCATTATAAGTTCTCACCCAGCCATTCGCCTCAGCAACAACGACTACATTGCCTGTCACGACGGGTTGCAACCGTAAATAAGCCCCCCTGGTCCCTTCACCAGTATCCCGACGCCATTGTAGATAGACGGGTAAAGTGGCATTAAACTCAGGTAAAGGCGCCGGCGGCTCAGTATTATCCTTGCCACCCAAAAATCCACTGATAGTCGCGCAACCGTTTAATAAAAAGGTACTGAGTAATAAAATAAAAATAAGTCGATAATTTTTCATAATTCTGTAGAGGGTGGTAAATTGTTTAATTTCATTTGTAAAAAGCGATCAACCATCCCTGGGGTCACAACAGCTTCTAAAGCCTTATTATAGGCTTGTCTTGCTTTATCATAATCCTTGTCATGCAAATAAATATCGCCACGCATTTGCTCAATCAGTGGTAGAAATACTTTATCATCCACCGGCTGCAAAACTTCTAAGGCTAACTGTGACTCTTCATCCGCCAAAAAAATTCGTGCTGCACGAATTTTGGCAATCTGTTTTAGACTGTTGTTTCTGGACTGATCAATAACCCACTGCAAGTGTTGCGCAGCCGCGGGCAAGTCTCCCGCATAAGCAACTTGCTGTGCTAATAGTAACGCAGCCATTTGTGCATAAATAGTATTTGAGTAAGTCTCCATAATATCGTTGGCACGTATTTCAATATCTTCAACATCACCCACAGCAACTTCAACCAGAATTTGTTCATACGCGGCAGAAGCCTGACTAAGGTTACTGCTTGTACGCTGCTGTTGCCAGCGCCAACCCGTATATGCAATCACAATAATTAATATCACAGTCAATAGTGTATTGCCATACTTTTTCCACCACATTTTAAATCGATCAATTTGCTCTTCTTCAGTGAGATAAAGACTCATTTACTCCTCCTTAACTGTTGCAAATATTTAATTAAATCGACTTGCGAAATGTTTTCCTGGGGCAGTTCTTCACGCAAGTATTTCACACTAATATTTTGTTGTGCCATCTCATCATCCCCTAAAATCAAAGCAATCCGCGCACCACTCTTATCTGCTTTTTTAAACTGCGATTTAAAACTGTCTGCACCGCAATGCGCAATCACAGAGACTTGCTCTACTTCATTGCGTATTTGCTCTGCGATTAAGTAAGACTGCTTTTGTGCCTGCTCACCCACCGCAATTAAATAAATATCCAACGAGGAATAATCTACTTTGGCGGCATCACTTTGCTGGTGTAGTAATACTAAACGTTCCATCCCCAAAGCAAAGCCAACCCCCGCAGTTTCTGGACCGCCCAACAACTTGACT
>JAZGGN010000208.1:0-3946 GCA_036480475.1 Gammaproteobacteria bacterium | reverse complement strand
TCCCTGATCCTGAATGATCTATAATTAATCAATTAAATTATATTTTAATCTAATTCCCATTTGTTTTAGATTCCCCTGGTTTGCTATTGTGGAAACATGCTTTCTCATTGATTATATTGATTGATTTATGATATTATGGGCGTCAATCTGTATCCTTGGAGCAATAAATGTCTCAGTCAATCAATAAAAATCTTACTCTTCCTATCTTAGCCTTATTCGCATTCACTTATAGTGTTTATGCGGGTGCTATCGAACTTGATCCACAAATCGAACAGCGCGTAGAGGCTGTCCAGCAAAAAAGAGCTTTGCCTGGGCAAGAAAATATGGCTTTGACATTGTTGTTGTCTAGCAGTAGCACGGAGCGTGATCAGCAAGAGATTATTGAGCTTGTCTTAGAATTGGGTGGTCGAGCTGAAATATTGCCAGAGCTGGACATCGCGATGGTTGAAGTCCCTGCGACGCAAGCAGTATTCGAAGAACTAATCAGTCATCCACTGATTGAAAATGTTGATTACATAGGGTTAAGCACAGAAAGCTTTGAAGAATTAGAGGTCTCACGAGCATCGATTTTACTGATCGATGATGGGGGGCAAGCGTTACCGAATAGTTGGTATGCCGAAGATTATACTGGCACTAACGCTGTTGCAGGGATACTGGATAGCGGTGTTGCTGAGGATCATCCCGCATTTGCCAGTAAAGAAAAGCTTATCCGTAAGGAAGAAGGGTCTGCTTATGATGATTATGTTTTTGGTGTGAGAACGCCGCATGCAACTGGTATTGCTGGTATTATGCTGGGAAGAAATGATCCTTACAATGGTGTGGCTTATGGAGCAAGAAGAATGCTTGCTGCAATCGCTGGTGATTCAAGTACGACTGAATATGAGCGTATTGAATTAACTCTACAAAGTTTGCACTGGATGCTGATAACAGGTGAAGCAGAAAACATGATGCCAACAGTCATTAATTACAGCTTTGGTAATGGTGATATTGCTTGTGATGTCTGTTCTGATTGGGGGTTGATGGCGCGTGTTGTCGATTATGTTGTGAATACTCGTGGTGTGTTATGGACAAAATCGGCGGGTAATGGCGATTGGATTGAACCGGCAGTGGAAGGTGCTGAGCGATATCAAACGACCATGACGACACCCGCCGAAAATTATAATGCATTGACCGTTGCGAATATGAATACCACCATAGAAAAAACCCCGCCTGATGTCCTAATAAAAACTTCTGATCGCAGTGAACATCGCATTATGCCATCAAGTTCACGTGGCCCAACGCTTGCGGGGCGACGCAAACCTGATTTGGCAGCGCCAGGAAATGATACACGTACCGCGGCCCCCGACAAAGAAATTTATGCGGTGGAAGAAAATCCTACGTTTATACCTTATTCAGAAGCAATGATGTATAAGTCTGAAAGTTTAACACGCGTGGTCGGGGGGACCAGCATGGCTGCGCCGCATGTTGCTGGTGCGGTGATGATACTGCAGGATGCGGGTATTACTCAACCAATGTCGCAGAAGGCATTACTGATCAATAGTGCCGATGCGATGACTGATGCAGATAGTCCCGATGTTGAAAACCATAGTTATGTCAGTGGTAGCTACTGGAATAGAACGTATGCTTGGGGCTATCTAAATATGGAAGAAGCGTATGAGCAAAAAGACAATATTTATGAAGATAAATTAGCACTCAATGATCGTGTGCGAGTATATCGCACTGAATTTTCTGCGGAGGATAAAGCAACCCTGGTTTGGGAACGTCGAGTGGGTTCAGACAGCGCGGGAGTACCTTGGCCATTAACGCCAATTAATCTGACGTTATATAATGAAAGTTGCGACGTTTTGGCTAAAGATCCGAGTATGATTGATAATGTAAAACAAGTTTCGCGTACTATGGATATGCAAGCGCCTGAGGATGAAAATGTCAGCACGGTTGTTTACATCGAAGTTGCTTTAGATGCGGATGTCACAATGATTGGTGGTGCGAATGAAGAAGCTTATAGCTTAGTGACCAGTCAACCCGTAGAACAGGTTAATTTGGCCTGTGCAAAATAATGTGAACAGCCCCCAGGCCCTAAGAAAATAAAGAATATCAACTTATACCCTATGGAAACATCTTAGATAGTAGCTTTGAGGCTGAGTTTTGTGAAAATGGTGAGCGGTGCTATACCTTTAAAACATACTATGGTAGGGGCGGATCAATAGGGTCATCGGACATTGGGGGCAAATATAGATACGATCGCGTCATTGCGAGCATGCAGAAAATATTTAGCAGTGGGGACCGAGACCAAGTCTCTGATCTTACTTTTGATGCTGAAACTGGTGATTATAGTTTCAACAGTGATGGCAAGCATTATTCCTTTGTGGTGAGTGATAGTGGTGTGCCCTATCCAGAAGTAGAAGACCCAGCTGTTTTCACTATAAGTAAGCAAGATTAGTTAAATCACTTGCCTTAATAATACCCAGCAGGCAAAACGAAGCTTAGCTAAGTTTGTCTGCTGGGTACACTCCGTTGATTCTTATAGTTTCTGCAGTGCAGTTTGTTGTAGTTTGCGCCCGCTGTTGTTTTTTAGGTCAAAAATCAGGTATGATTTAGCTTTCTGCATCGATGTAGAAGTTCTGACCAGACAGGGAGGTGGTAATGGGGCAGCAAAAGGATTTATCAACTGAAAGCGCTTGTGGTGCTCATCCTACTGGCAATCCATCGGTCACAAAAAAACCATTTGTTTGGCAGCAGGTAGATTTAGTCACTTTACAAACAGACCTTGTCAATATTTGTGAGGTGTATTGCAGTTCTGCTGCACGCTCATTACACCATAAGCGACTGGTCTTGTGGTTAATGAAGATCGTCAGCACGGTTGAAAGTCAGGTGGAGCAATCTCAGTTAACCACCCAAGAACAAATATGGCAGATCAGCTATTGCGCTGATCGTGTGCTTAGTGAATTTCCCAATAAATTCCGTTTTAAAAAATTACTGGCGCGTATTTTATATCTGGGTTTGAACTTAGGAGATACGGTTGACAGTATGTGCTTACACACACTGTTAGTAGCGCTTAGGCAAGCGAAGCAAGCGATGTATGAGGATATATTTTCAGAAGATGAAAAACAAATAACTCATGCAGAGGGTTCAAATGAATTAAAAGCGAGTGCGGCAGTCGCGCAGCGGCTTGCATTGCAGGCAGAACACTTTCCTTTTGTGTCAACGCCAGATAGTCAATTTAATACAGCCTATAATCAATTACTGCAGCAGCAGTTTTATCCAATCAATCAGGCCATTCTCTATTTTAAAAATGCGAAAGCACCATGGCAACACACGAAAGACAGTTTAATTAAATTGCGTGATACCTTATTGGTGAAAGCCGCGAATAAAATAAATGATCGCAATAAAAATCATATCAATGAAAAACACTTGTGCAAGATCAAAAAAGTGGTACATGAAATTACGCAATGTATGTCGCCAATCGCACAATCATTAAATAATACCGTCATAGAAAACAAGCTTAGCTTTAAACAAGTGCTTTCACTGACTCGCAAACGCCTGTTACCATATCGAAAGCTGGTACGATTTCTACAAACCTGTTCGCTGGCTCTTTTCATGTTGTTGGGAGCAGTTGTTGGTTTAATCGGTGGAGTGGCGGTCACTGGATTAACCCAGGGGGCCGATGGTGCACGCTCAGCACTGGTTGGGGTTATTTTAGGAGTAATTTTATTCGTAACGGCTTGGCGTTGGTTACAGACCAGAAAGCGACATGATATCAAAGGGAAAATTCGCTTATTTTTAAATAGCTTAAGCAAAAATTTGGCATAATCTAAAGTAAACCGTAATAATTCATCAAAATAAATTAGAGAGAGGCATTGCTTTATAGAATCAATGAGATAGAATTCTTTCCATAAAAGGAACCATTCACCCAAAGGGTGAAACAAAGAGGTGAAAGTAATGAGGA
>JAZGGN010000207.1:0-2431 GCA_036480475.1 Gammaproteobacteria bacterium | reverse complement strand
TCTGCCGTGTGCTGTAAACACTGGGCACGTTTTGCAACCGCTGTTTGTCCCCAAGCCACACTCGCAGCACTGGCCATCGCTAATGCTTTTTCAATCTCTGGTTGTTGAGCTTCCTGAACTAAACCGACCATTTCCTGAGTATGATTGGGTGAAAATACTTCCGTTCCCTGTGTATAGCATTCGCGACCACCTACAATTGGCGCCACGCGCCATGGCTTTTGTACCATTTCTTGTAATTCTCCAGCAAATTTTTCAACATCGGCAAGATCAGATAAGTCGATACCAGGGGAATTTTCACGATCAGGATATATGTCTTGGGGTAAAGAAATTAAAGGATTAGCGGTTTGTGTGTTTGCCTTCGCTTGAGCGACAGGATCAGTAATTAAGCTTTCAATCGGTGCTTTAGCATCACGGATACGATTAACAAAAGAACTATTGGCACCATTCTCTAGTAAACGTCGTACTAAATAAGGCAATAAATTTTCATAGTTACCCACCGGTGCATAAATACGGCAAGGGATCCCCATTTTATCTTGCGGAACAATATTTTCGTATAAGGCTTCCCCCATACCATGTAAACATTGAAATTCATATTCCTTATTCTCGCCTACAAGCGCTAGGATCATGGCAATACTATACGCATTATGGGTAGCAAATTGAGGATATATAAACTCGCCCAAAGTTAACATCTTTTTCACACAGGCTTGAAATGAAATATCTGTATTGGCTTTACGGGTAAATACGGGATAGCCTGATAAGCCAAGCATTTGACTCATTTTAATTTCACTATCCCAATAAGCACCTTTAATTAAGCGTAAGCGGATCCGTCGCTGACTACGCTGCGCCAAATCTTTTACCCAATCAATCACTGGCCCAGCCCGTTTTTGATACGATTGCAGCGCCATTCCAAAACCGTCCCAACCAGCAAGACTTGAATCAAGCAGCGTATTTTCTATTAAATCAAGCGATAAATCTAAGCGATCAGCTTCTTCCGCATCAATCGTTAAGCCAATGCCTACTTGTTTAGCGTGCTGCATGAGTGTAAGAAGCTTGGGGGACATTTCATTGAGCACACGCTCGCGCTGAGAAAACTCATAGCGAGGATGGAGCGCAGATAGTTTCACTGATAAATTGGCTTCGGCAATACTTCCTTTCTCTTTCACGCCTGCGCCAATCGCCGTGATCGCTGCTTGGTAGGCTTGCATATAGTGCTCCGCATCTTCCATCGTACAAGCGGCTTCTCCTAACATATCATAAGAATGGCGATAACCCTTACTTTCATTGATCTTTGCTCTTTTCAACGCGTCTTCGATCGTTTGCCCCATTACAAATTGGCGACTCATGATCTTCATCGCATGACCCACGACTTTACGAACTACTGGTTCACTGGCTTGACCAAAAAAACGCTTTAAAGATTGGCTAAAACTTGCTTTAGTATTATCCCGCCTTAATACATTACCTGTCAGCAATAAAGCCCAGGTGGTAGAGTTTACAAAAATAGATTCACTTTGTCCTACATGTGCTTTCCAATTGGCTTTAGAAATCTTATCGCGTATGAGTGTATTAATCGTTTGCTTATCAGGCACTCTCAATAGTGCTTCGGCTAAGCACATTAATGCTATTCCTTCTTCGTTTGATAAATCGTACTCACTAAGAAATGAATCTATCCCGCCACTGGCCAATTGTTTTTCACGTACATGCGTCACGAGCTCGCGTGCTTGCGCTTTAACTTGTGGCAAAAGATCATCTGCCAATTGCGCTTGTTTAGCGAGCGCAGTAACACACTCGTCTTCATCCATACGATATGCTGCATTGATTGCTGTGCGTAATTCATTAGGTTTTGGTTGAGATTTAACAATTATCATAGACACTCACTTTTTTAATGATTGCGAAGTTATTCACAAGCATACTCTATTAAATTAAAGAAAAATTTTATTTATCTTTATAAAACTGCTTGTCATGATATTTTATCAAGCAATAAATCCGTTTAGCTCGAATGAGCACAGTACGAAATAGATTGTAGGCCAAAAAACATGCGACATACTCCTAAAAAACGCAAAAAATCCCTAAGATCCAGTGCATTAATTAGTCGCAGTAGAGGTGAACTGCTTTTTCAGGATAATAGCTTATTTCACTATGAACGTAAACAGCAACCTGTCTTGTTCGAATTCCTAGATCAAGTCGCCATAGATGTTGAAAACAAGGCATTGGCATGTAGTTTTTAAATTGATTTATAAATTCGAACAGGGCAGGGCCGTTAAAATTTGAGCAAGAGAAAAGGCGGGCTTAATTTGACGGGTTCAGTTATAGCTTTGATAGAGTGTAGAAGTTACGCATTGACAGCATTCAAAAATCTTGCATTCATATGCTCCATGGTTGGAGACATCGTACTAATGAAAGCGGCGATAACTTGATTGAATAAGTCACGCCG
>JAZGGN010000206.1:0-2264 GCA_036480475.1 Gammaproteobacteria bacterium | reverse complement strand
AAAAATCCTCGAATTACCCCGAGTAGTCCTGTGGTTTTTCTCAATCGCAACAATCCAATCTGACATAAATCTGAAAGCAAAAACCGGAAGTTATTTCGTGTCCGTTCCTTATCTCCTGAAACATCCTCATTACCATATTGCAGCTTTTTGGTATAGGCGCTAAACATATCCATCCCTAATTTTTCTGTCAGGACCTGGGAATACCATACAGAGCTATTTTCAAGCCAAAGACGGGGATTATGTGGATCATCTAGCCAATCAACATACCCTTGCTTATACGGCCATTCAGGATGGGTTTCATCGATAAGTATATTCGCATCATATCCCATCAAACTAATTGGGATTTTAAAAGTAGAATAAGGCGAATAACGTAATTCACATCTGCCTTGTTTTTTTATTATCTCTGTTCCTTCTACCGCCATAAAGCATGTCATACTTGCGATAGCAGCATGACTAAAAAAAAATCCAGCACCTAAAATTAATATTATCTTTCCTAGATTAAGCGGCATTAAACCCCCGTTCATTAACACTGAAATATAACATTAAATTTGCCCTTACAAAAGTAGGACTCTCACCCCAAGCTGAGATTATTAGCGACCTTGCTGACAATTTCCATCATCCGATTGACATAGCCGATTTCATTATCGTACCAAGCCAACACTTTAACCTGGGTCTCATTAACCACCATCGTCGATAGCGCATCAATGATACTAGAGCGCGTATCATTGACATAATCAACGGACACTAAGGGTAATTCTTCATAACCTAAAATGCCTTGCAATGTCGTAGTTGAGGCTTGCTTGAGCAACGCATTGACTTGTTCTTTTGAAGTTGGTGTCTCCACCTCAAAAACACCATCCGTCAATGAGGCATTTGCCAATGGCACGCGCACAGAAAGTCCATTCAATTTGCCCGCAAGCTCAGGAAAAATAACGCCAATCGCGGTAGCTGAGCCGGTTGTTGTCGGGATCAGTGATGAACCACAAGCACGTGCACGACGCAAATCGTGGTGATTCTCATCGAGAATACTTTGACTATTGGTGATATTATGAATGGTCGTCATTGCACCATGTTTTATGGTTAAATGCTCATGCAGCACTTTAATCACTGGTGCAATACAATTGGTCGTGCATGAGGCTGCCGTAATGATTTTATGCTGTTGTGGATCATATAAATCATCATTGACCCCCATAACAATATTCAACGGTCCATTTTTGACAGGTGTTGATAACACAATACTTTTTATGCCCCTATCTAATAAGGCATTTAATGTTGCAACCTCTTTAAATTTACCCGAACACTCAAGCACAATATCAACGTTACTTTGCTGCCAAGACACATCAAGCAACGATTTTTCTTGGGTGAAAGCAATAGGTTTGTTATCAATAGAAATCTCATTCTCTTTGCTCTCAGCTTGATATTGCCAACGTCCATGCACTGAATCAAAATTAAGCAAATGCGCTGCAGATCTGGCGGATCCTTTTATCTCATTAATATGGACAATTTCAAAATCATCCCATGGCCAGCTTACACGAGTTGCTAAGCGCCCCATGCGGCCAAAGCCATTGATGCCAATGCGTACAGTCATTTCACTTCTCCTCCAACACAAAGCTCAGATTAATGCGATAATCGATTCTCTATCGTATATATTTCTGACTGGCCAGACTCATTGTAACGCACTTTCCTAGGTAAAGAACATGTTTCCAAATAATAACAATCAATGGCATAGGCTAAGGATTTACCCAAATCTTTAATATCCGTATCCGTGACCCAGTGATCGTAACCAGCCTTCCCATAGGTCGTTTCTAAAGTCATGGCTATCACTTCCTTTTCATTTTCCCACCACCACCTTTCTGGATAAAAATACTTGAGAAAATCACTGCCACCTTCCGGCGGTGGTTTTTCAATTCTCTCGTTGTAAAAATATGAAACATGATCAATAAAATCGATCTGGTTATGCCACATTTCACGTTCTTCCTCGTCATACTCACCTGGATCAGAACCAAAATGCGGGACCAAATATGCCGCCACTTCAGGTTCTTCATTGGAAGAATGTAAATTCAACACCATACTCACTGCGGGCGAACCATCCACAGGCTGTAAAAATTCGCGCATTTTTTCATGGATCAAGCGATTTTCCAAAGGCGCCTCCAACGTGAGTTCTTGTGGATTTTCTTCATCATAAATCCATCCCTGCTCCAACTCTTGCCCTCTTAAATTAGTACGATAATTCCCGCCACGCACACCGTCAGGATTCACCATTG
>JAZGGN010000205.1:0-4053 GCA_036480475.1 Gammaproteobacteria bacterium | reverse complement strand
TAATCATCATTTAGTCTTATCTCGCTATAAAGGCGAAAAAATTATTATTGCCATTGACCTCAAAGCCCTATCTTTGACCGCCTCCCCCGTCGATGAATGCGGCACATTGCTCACCATCAGCACCCATGATATTTGCTCAGGCCACGTGAAACTCGATTTCTACGCGCCCAAATGGGTAAAAATCTGGCGAGAAGAGATTTGGTAACGTCTGTCTTAAAGCAAAATCCTCTTGCCAGGAACATTCAAATAGAAAGCGGTGGTCATGCCAAAACATAACCACCTTCACAAACATCCCATTACATTAGGAGGGCACAATAATGTGCAGTAATAGTTTACACCCAAAGACCAGCCACAAACAACCGACCCCATTTTACCAACCTGGAGAATTCAATGAACCCAAGCGATAAAAATGAAAAAAAACTCACACCCACTGAAAAAGCCCACCTGATGGCCTTGCACAAAGATTACCGGCGCGTATTACACCGAGAATTGCGTGTCCAGCAAGAACTACTGATGTTACATATGGACTTGATCCCCATGCTCATTAAGCAATCTGCCTATAAATCTCATATAGAACGCTGGGCGCAGTTAGTCCGAGAATTACGCTAGGGCAAAGCCAAACCATGAGAGACAAGGAAGTCTTACCCTATTTTATCCAATCATTTCTTTTTCAGGAGATACCGATGCCTAACAACCCCCTCGCCGCAAAAACCATCGATCAGAAAACCTCGGCCCCAGACATCGAGGGCACCGTCCTGCGGGCGCTCTATTTTAACACCATCTTGGAAGATACCCGCCACTATGCGCATGTCAAAATGGCCGCTTTACAAGAGACGCTGGCCGATCTCTCTATGCACTTAGATCCAACCTTGCTATCAACGGTCAACGCAAATAAGATCCCACAAGTTTTAACACAAGTCAGAGCACTACTTCACAAAACAAGCACCGATCTGAACTATTGTCGCTATAATCTGTATGCAGTGCCGTTAAAGCCTAAGACATTTGTAGTGTGTGATATTGGAGAACTGATCAAACTTGCCTTAGCAGACAAACCACCTACAAAAAATTGCTCTGTTGAATGGATCAACGCACATAATTTTTATTTTTATGGCAACGAAAAAGTGAGTCAGGCCATCATTGCCAATATCCTGGATATCGGTCATCAAGCGGCCTGCCAGCATGGCCAAGGGGCGGTTAAACTATGGACGGGGCAGCATCGCTCGTATAATCAATTGCATATTCAGTTCGATCTCCAACTGAATTTACATCGTCAAGACGACAAACGTTGGCTCAGTGTTGCGCCACAAACCAGTTTTCGTCTACTGCTGGCCTTGTGTCGAAAAGTCATGACCGTCTCCGGTGGCAATGTCTACCTTATCCCGCAAGCGCAAGGCACACATTTCGTCTTATCTTTCCCTAAAATAGAACACAAAAAACAAGCAAAGGCGTAGGTGTTCTTTATTAGGGCTGGGCAGCATATGATTTATATTGTTGAGATCCGGATCTCGTGTATCCATCGTGCTGTCCCGCTCTTAATAAAACTTAATGGCGCTTACCTCATTCACTACAACTAAGACATATATTATGACAAGCAAGGCAAAAATCGGAAGTTATTTCGTGACCGTTCCTTAATAGCGATAACGATCTGGCTTATATGGTCCTTTAACGGGGACATTAATATATTTCGCTTGCGCTTCGCTTAGCTCCGTTAAGTTCACACCGATTTTGGCTAAGTGTAAGCGTGCAACTTCTTCGTCTAAATGTTTGGGTAACACATAAACTTGATTTTCATATTTGCCATTTTGTTGCCAAAGTTCAAGTTGGGCCAAGACTTGGTTGGTAAATGAGGTGGACATCACAAAGCTTGGGTGGCCAGTTGCGCAGCCTAAATTAACTAAACGTCCTTCCGCTAAAATGATAATGCGTTTCCCATCTGGGAAAATGACATGATCGACCTGTGGTTTAATATTTTCCCATTGATATTGACGCAGTGAAGCGATATCGATTTCATTATCGAAGTGACCAATGTTAGAAACAATCGCTTGGTTTTTCATTTGCTGCATATGATCATGCTGGATCACATGATAATTGCCAGTGGCAGTCACAAAAATATCGCCCAGTGGTGCAGCATGTTCCATCGTCACAACGCGATAGCCTTCCATCGCCGCTTGCAAAGCACAGATCGGATCGATTTCAGTCACCAAAACCGTGGCGCCCTGCGCACGTAATGATTGTGCACATCCTTTACCAACATCACCATAGCCCAACACGACCGCAATTTTACCGGCAATCATGACATCAGTCGCGCGCTTAATGCCATCGAGGACAGATTCACGAACACCATATAAATTGTCAAATTTAGCTTTGGTCACGGAGTCATTGACGTTGATCGCTGGGACTTTTAATTTGCTTTGCTTCGCCATATCATAAAGTCGCAGTACGCCTGTTGTGGTTTCTTCACTGACTCCTTTGACTTGATTTAAAATCTCGGGATACTTGTCATGCATAATTTGAGTTAAGTCGCCGCCATCATCCAATAATAAGTTAGGCTGCCAATTGTTTGGGCCAGTAATCGTTTGATCGATACACCACAAGTATTCTTCCTCGCTTTCACCTTTCCAGGCAAAAACCGGAATGTCACAGGCAGCCATCGCCGCAGCCGCATGATCCTGCGTCGAGTAAATATTGCATGACGACCAGCGTACTTGCGCACCGAGTGCGATCAAAGTCTCGATCAATACGGCGGTTTGTATGGTCATATGTAAACAACCGGCAATACGCGCATCTTTCAATGGCTGCTCATTTTTGTAACGCTCACGCAAGGCCATTAAGCCGGGCATTTCTGTTTCGGCAATGGCAATTTCTTTGCGTCCCCACTCAGCTAAGCTGAGATCAGCAACTTTGTGATCTGAGTGAATGGACATGGCGGTTTGACTGGTCATAATAAGCTCCTATTCTCTTTTGTTTTAAATTCTACTGTTAAAATTACTGAATTTAGAATCATAAATTTGCTGCATCCTTAAGCGCTTGCGCACGATCTGTTTTTTCCCACGTGAAATTTTCTTCTTCACGACCAAAATGCCCATAAGTCGCTGTCGGACGATAAATTGGCCTGAGTAAATCTAACAGGGTAATGATCCCTTTGGGGGTCAGGTCAAAGTGTGCTTGAATTAATTTAGTAATTTCTTGCTCGCTTATTTTACCCGTGCCAAAGGTGTCCACACAAATTGAAATGGGTTCAGCAACCCCAATGGCATAAGAAACTTGTATTTCACAACGAGAAGCAATGCCGGCAGCAATAATATTTTTAGCCACATAGCGGCAGGCATACGCTGCTGAACGATCAACTTTACTCGGATCTTTACCTGAAAAACACCCGCCTCCATGACGAGCAAAACCACCGTAGGTATCGACAATTATTTTTCGGCCGGTTAAGCCACAATCTGCCAAAGGACCGCCAATGACAAAACGACCCGTCGGATTAATCAAATAACGTGTCTCTGGGACTAACCACTCTGACGGTAGCACGACCTTAACAATTTCCTCTATGATTGCTTCTGATAAATCAGCATGTTTGATATCAGGATGGTGTTGGCTGGAAAAAACGACAGTATCAATGGCGATTGGCACGCCGTTGTCATAGCGGAAAGTTAACTGGCACTTCGCATCAGGTCTAAGCCACGGTAATATGTTCTTTTTACGCAATTCTGCTTGTTTCTGCATTAAACGGTGCGCGTAAGTGATCGCTGCTGGCATTAAAACATCCGTCTCATCGCTGGCATAGCCAAAGATTAAACCTTGATCACCCGCACCTTGAGGGTGATCAAGTTCATTGACGCCACGCGCTATATCAGGGGATTGTTTACCAATCGCAGTAATGACAGCACACGAACTCCAGTCAAATCCCATTTCTGAGTGATTATAACCAACATCCTTGATTACGTTTCGTGCAATTTCTTCAATGTCTACCCATGCATCCGTTGTAATCTCGCCGCCGATAAAAACCATCCCAGTTTTCACTAGAGTCTCACAAGCAACCCTGGCATGTTTATC
>JAZGGN010000204.1:0-5326 GCA_036480475.1 Gammaproteobacteria bacterium | reverse complement strand
CCTCTTTGAAAGGTAACGGGTATATATCTAATCAGTTTTTCCTTCTTCAATACCAACATTCACACTTCCTTGCTCATCCTCACCTGTTTCAGCAGCCTGTTCATCTACTTTAGCAGCGTGCTCACCTACCTCAGCAGCCTGTTCACCTACTTTAGCAATTTGCTCACTTACTTCAGCAACTTGCTCGCTTACTTTAGTGATTTGTGCCCCTGCCTCAGCAGCTTGTGCCCCCGCCTCAGCAGCTTGTTCTCTTGCTTTAGCGGCTTGCCTGATAGTCTCTTCATTCACTAACCCCAGTGCAATTTCACGCAAAGCGACCACCGTTACTTTATCATTTTCCCACGGAATAAGTGGCTCTACGCCCGTCCTTGCCAATTGACGCGCACGTCGGGTTGCCAACATTACCAATTCAAAACGATTACTAACATTATCTAAACAATCTTCTACAGTGATTCGTGCCATATTTACCTCTTTGCTCAGGAGTTGAAATTTAACTTAGGAACGGACACGACACACCTCCCGTTCTTATCTTCACCTTCATATCACCTTGAATCGTTACGCCTGTCCTGACGTGTTAACTCAGGACAATTGAAAAATCCTCGAATTACCCCGGGTAGTCCTGCGGTTTTTCTCAATCGCAACCATTCAATCTGACATAAATCTGAAAGCAAAAACGGGAAGTTATTTCGTAACCGTTCCTTACCATTGTAACCGATTTTATAATAACTTTGAAAGTAGCTGTGCCTGCTTTTGCTGTTGGTAGTTTAAGCGCAATCGCTCACTCGCTACTATCGAAGCCAAGTCTGTCAGTGCCGTATCAAAACTATCATTAATTAAAATATAGTCGAATTCATTATAATGTGATATCTCTTCGCACGCATCATTCATCCGCCGTTCAATGGTTTTTTCATCATCCTGTTTACGTCCTAGCAAGCGATTGCGTAACTCATTATACGATGGTGGCAATATAAATACACTAGCTGTATTTTTTATGCCCGAACGCACTTGTCTTGCACCTTGCCAATCTATCTCCAGAATAATATCTTTACCGCTATTAAGTTGCGCCTCTACCCATAAACGTGAAGTGCCATAATAATGATCAAAAACATGTGCATATTCAAGGAAAGAACCTTTCTCCGTCATGCTCTTAAATTGATTTTGCGTGATGAAAAAGTAGTCTTCACCTTCCTTCTCACGAGGCCGTTGTACCCGTGTTGTGTAAGAAACTGAAACATACAAATTATCTACCTTATCGATTAAAGCATTCACAAGCGCAGTTTTACCTGTCCCTGAAGCAGCCGCAATAATGTATAGCGTACCGATTGATGTCATTGTGATCTCACTTGAACCTAAAAAAAGCAGTTAACCTAAGAACGACACGCCCTCGCTTCTACTCTATATTCTGCACTTGTTCACGCAATTGCTCAACTAAAACCTTAACTTCAACGCTCGCCGCTGTTATTTCAGTATTAAATGCTTTTGCTGACAATGTGTTCGCTTCGCGGTTAATTTCCTGCATTAAAAAGTCAAGTCGTCTGCCAATCGCACCTTCTTGATCAATCACTCGTGTCACTTCAATAACATGAGTTTGCAGCCGATCTAACTCCTCAGCCACATCATATTTCTGTGCTAATATTGCAACTTCCTGCTGTAAACGATTTGGCTCTATTTCAGCCACCATTCGCTGACAAGCCTTTAAAAGCTTGTCGTTTGCTTGTTGTGCAATCCCAACTTGCAGTAATTGAACCTCTTGCACAATCTTATCTATCTTTTCTAAGCGGACTTGTAATAGTGTTTTTAACGCGTCTCCTTCACGCAATCGGCAAGCATTTAGATCAACAACAGCTTCTTCAAATAACAACAATAATTCGGCTTTAGTTGTTTCAGCACAGGTTTGACGAACCTCTGTTACGCCGGGCCAACGCAATATATCCATCGCTTGAATAGGGCTTGTCTGTTGTGTAAGTTGTACAATTTGTGCAGCGCTACTTACCAGAGATTTAGCCAAAGATTCATTCACTATCACCTCAGTGCCACTATCCACATCCGCCTGAAAAGACAGATAAACATCCAATTTTCCACGATGCAAATGTTTTGTTAAGCAACGGCGCAATGACGTCTCTAATTCACGCAAAAAACCAGGTAATCGAAAGCTTACTTCAAAATAGCGATGATTTACTGCACGCAGTTCCCAGACAGCACTACCCCATTCTCCTTGCGCGCGCTTACTCGCAAAAGCCGTCATACTTTTCATTAGCGGTACCTTTTTGTCTTTAAGGCAGCTATACTAACGACTTTTTGATGAATATGCGAGGAAAATGATGCGTCCCAGCGACAGAGAACCCAATCAACTCAGAGAAATTCAATTCAGTCGACATTATATCAAACATGCCATAGGCTCAGTATTGGCTGCGTATGGTGATACTAAAGTCATTTGTACAGCGACGGTTAGCAGCGGCGTCCCACGCTTTTTAAAAGGTAAAAATCAAGGCTGGCTGACCGCTGAATATGGCATGCTCCCTGGTGCAACTCATTCACGCTCTGATCGTGAGGCGACTCGCGGCAAGCAAAGTGGACGAACACAGGAAATACAGCGTTTGATTGGCCGCTCACTACGTGCTGCTGTGGATTTAAGTCAGCTGGGTGAAAATACGATTCATATTGACTGTGACGTCATTCAGGCGGATGGCGGTACACGCACTGCAGCAATTTCTGGCAGTTGTGTTGCCCTTATTGATTTACTCAAGCATATGCAGCACTGCGGCATTATTAAATCTTTTCCACTGGTTAACCATATCGCGGCAGTTTCAGTTGGTCTCTATCAAAATACACCCGTGCTTGATCTTGATTATCAAGAAGATGTGGCCGCAGGCACTGATTTTAATGTGGTGATGAATGATGCCAATCATTTTATTGAAGTCCAAGGCACTGCTGAAAATGGCAGCTTTAGTATGACCGCCTTAAACGAAATGCTAGCCCTTGCACAACATGGTATTGAAATATTAATCGCTAAACAACGTGCCGTACTGGAAGAGTAGAGCTTGTATCAATGGAAGTACTCATCCCCAACTGGCCCGCACCAACAACGATTCGTGCCTTTACGACAACACGTATCGGTGGCCATAGCCAAGGATCTTACGCCCATTTAAATTTAGGCCTACACGCTGGCGATGATCCTCAAGCAGTCAATGCCAATCGAGCCTTAGTACAAGACCACTACAACCTCCCCAGTCCACCCACCTGGTTAAAGCAAACACATAGCAATGAAGTGATTGCCGCTGAGCAAGTGAATAGTGAGTGCAGCGCAGATGCCAGCACTACCTCGACAAAAAATACGGTATGCGCCATACTCACCGCTGATTGCCTACCTATATTATTGACCAATCAAGCAGGGTCTGAGGTTGCTGCAATTCATGCGGGTTGGCGCGGTTTAGCCAAAAATATTATTAAAAATACCGTACAAACCATGCAAACAGCCAGTGAGAAAATACTTGCCTGGCTCGGCCCTGCGATTGGACCATCAGCCTTTGAAGTAGGTGCTGAAGTAAAAAGCCAGTTTCTGCAGCTTGATGCGATGTATACGGAAGCGTTTCGTCCTCTGAGTGTAGATAAGTGCCTTGCAAATATTTTCACCATAGCACGCTTACAATTACAGCAATGTGGTGTCACACGCATATACACTGAGCAACTTTGCACCTATACTGATGTAGATCGCTTCTTTTCTTACCGCCGCGATAAAATAACCGGGCGCATGGCGAGCTTGATTTGGATCCAAAGCTAAAATTAGATAAGGCCGAAGCGAAGGTGTGGATTCAAGTGGCGTTGATTACAAAACTAGGCTAAGCTTAATAAGCTATTCTCTACGACAACCAAATACAGAAAGGGGCTGTTAATGAAAAAGACTTTCATATTGACCACTTGCCTAGCAGCAAGCTTATTTTCAAGTAGCAGCTTTGCAGTCACTGAAACTGTTGATAATGAAGCTACGATCACCATCCCCAGCATGGCACCGCTTTTAAAAACAGCCATGCCCGCAATTGTTAATGTTGCCGTTCAGGGAGAATTACCTTCACTTCCTGATTTTATTGATGAGCAACAATTCCCTGGTGGTGGTATGCAAAGATTTGAAAATTTGGGTTCCGGTGTTGTCACCGACCCAGATAAAGGCTATATCGTAACCAGTAGCCATGTGGTTACAAATTCAAGTTTGATCATGGTGACACTCAATGATGGCCGCCGGGTAAAAGCAAGCATGGTCGGTGCTGATCCAGAAACAGACATCGCTGTGCTACAAATTGAGGCTGAAAATTTACAAAGTCTCCCACTGGGCAATTCCAGTGCATTAGAAGTTGGCGACTTTGTCGTGGCCATTGGTAACCCTTTTGGCCTAAACAGCCTAGGGAGTAAACAAACCGCAACTTTTGGTATTATCAGTGCATTACAGCGCACAGATTTAAATATTGAAGGTTTAGAAAATTTCATACAAACGGATGCAGCAATTAACCCAGGGAGTTCCGGTGGTGCTTTAGTGAATATGCGTGGCGAGCTGATTGGCATAAACACAGCCATCATTGCGCCTTTTGCCGGCAATGTTGGTGTTGGCCTAGCTGTCCCGATTGATATGGTGAAACAAGTCATGGATCAATTAATAGAGTATGGCTCAATAGAACGTGGCTTACTTGGCATTTTTGTACAGCAATTATCCCCCGAAGTTGCTGAAGCTTTCGACGAAACTGGCACAAAAGGTGCCTTAGTCTCACAGGTTAATCCTGGTTCACCCGCAGAAAAAGCAGGCATGCAAGCCGGCGATATCATCCAAGAAATCAGTGATGTGCCCATCACTTATGCCTCACAGGTAAAAAACACCGTGGGTTTATTGCGCACGGGCACTGAATTAAACATAAAAGTCTTGCGCGATGGTAAAACAGTCACAATGAAAACCATCATCACGGACGCTCAGCGACATGAAGAAGCATTACAAGCACAAAATCCTTTCCTCTTTGGTCTCGCGCTGCGAGATTTCGTACAGGAGTCTCCCATGCATGGGCTGGTAGAAGGCGTGCAAGTCGTCGGTGCGACAGAAAATAATGAAGGTTGGCGCGCAGGCTTACGCCCTGGTGACGTTATCATTGCAGCTAACCAAGAAAAAGTAACCGACTTACAGCAACTACAAAGCGCAACTGCCAAAAATAAAGATATGCTGTTGTTGCATATATTGCGTGGTGTTGGCTCTTTGTATGTTGTAGTCAAGCAATCCTAAACACTCCCAAAGATAGCGGCTTATCCTGACCCAAACTATAGCCGTGATCTTTCAAAGAGGGCACTT
>JAZGGN010000203.1:0-6040 GCA_036480475.1 Gammaproteobacteria bacterium | reverse complement strand
TATAAGTGAACATACACAACACTTGCAAAAATTACAACCTGGACAAAGTATCCAATTATTAAAAAATGAAAATAATACACTAGAGCAATTGATTGTCGCCCTTAATCCGCAAGAAAATTTAATCATCAGTCGAGACGATGACGGTTACAGTGCCTATATCGATAAAAAAGAAATTGAAACACGCAAATACTTCAGATCAGCCACCATTGAGCACTCGCTTTATCGCAGTGCCAAGCAAGCTGGGATCCCCAATAAAATCACCTTTCAACTCAGTCAGATCTTTGCCTGGCGTATTGATTTTAGCACTGAGCTGCGCCCTGGCGATCGTTTTAGCATTCTCTACGAAGCGCACTATACCGACAATAAAAGAACAAGTGTTGGCAATATTATCGCTGCAAAATTTATTAATCAAAACGACACTTACACCGCATTCCGTTATACCAACCCTGAGGGTAACAATAATTACTATACTGACGAAGGCGAAAATACACAAAAAGCATTGCTACGCTATCCTATCGACTACAGCCACATCAGTTCATCCTTTAAACTAGATCGAATGCACCCCATTCTAGGGGAAGTCAGGGCACACAAAGGAGTTGATTTAGCGGCAGCCCTTGGCACCCCCATCAAAGCCATCGGTGACGGTAAAATTACCTATATTGGTAACAATGGGGGGTATGGCAATATGGTTAAAATTGCACATACCAACGGTGAGTATGAATCGTTTTACGCCCATATGCTGCGCTTTAACGAAAATTTATCCAAAGGCAGCGCAGTTAAACAGGGTCAAACCATTGGTTACGTGGGTCAAAGTGGCTTAGCGACTGGACCACATGTTCATTTTGAACTGATAAAAGATCGCGAGGCCATCGACCCCATCACTGCAAAATTACCACAAGCCGATCCCATAGATAACGATCTGCTAGATAATTTTCTCATCACTAGCCATCAATTAATGACGCAACTGGATCGTTACGCCGAAATGAATTAGGGGTGATCCTGGAAAAAACAATTAAACTCATCATACTGCGGCTTAACCGCAGTATGATGAGTAATTTTCCAGGACTATAAGGTGATGACATTACCATCTGTATCAAACACATGGGCAGGAATGACTAACTGGTTACCACCGGTTACTTGCACACCACTATAACAATTATCTGCATCGATAGAGACTTGATTATTCGCTAAAGTCCCTTTACAAATGCTGGTCACATCATGAATCGTTGACGCTATGGTTAACTGACTTCCTGTTAATGTTACCGGACCTGGACCCGTCAAAGTCCCACTATTGGCACCGCTATCTGTGCTCAGCACAACTTTGACACCAGGGGGTATCGCAACATTAAACGTTATCCCTTCACCTGGCTCACCTGGACCACCGGGCTCACCTGGACCTCCTGGACCTCCTGGCTCACCTGGTACTGGCTCGCTGCTTGAAGGTAATGCCGTATACAATTCATCATACCAGCTACAATTGGTTGGCATCTTATATAACCAATTCTCTCGATCCGGATGATGCGTATTCCCCCAATCTGTAGAAGTTGTTAATATTAAACCTCTACTTCCTGGAAAACGATCTTTAGCCGGTTGCCCACAAAAGACATTCCCATAGGTAAGCGCACCTAAGGGTGCTGCAGCTTTATCTCGCAAATTCCATATTTGATTAAATGAGACTTCCAGGCCATCCAGATAAAATTTACCACTTTCAAAGTTACTGTACATTCCAGCAAATTTTTCAAAATTATATTCTTCAGGCGTTGGATAATCTTTCCTGCTTTTTGTTTGATCCACTTCTAATGGCCAGAAACCTGCAAAAACATAATCAGAGTTCGCGGTATCCGTTGGCTCATCATTCCCCCCCCACGGCTGACCTTCCTCTGAAGTATACATACCATCCCACAGATTCATCATCATTTTCATGGGCATACCGTACGGATAAGGCGTACCATCTTTATCTCTTGGAACTAATGATCGTCCTTTAAATGCCGTGACTTTATCGTATGGGGTGGGTGGATCATTCTGTGCTCTATCTAACAACCTCACGAAAGTGGGCGCGCCCAAGGCTCGGATTAAATCTTCTGGAGACTCGTCAGGATCAGGTATCGTAATTTGATCTTCTGGAATAGGCCCCCAATAAAAAATAGATCGATTTGTTTTTAGAAAGGCATAATAAGGGTAACTATTAAAAATATCAAAATTAGGGATCACAAAGAACACTCTATTTGACGGGGGCTCTTCTACAACGATCGATCCATGTCCATCTCCTGCGCCATCATCATCATAAGGCTGTACACGCACCAAGGTATCATTATCAAATATATTGAAGGTGACCACACCAAGATTTCCAATAGCCTCTGAGATCTGGCTTTTGGTTTCTTGAGGCACATCCTCCTTATTGCTAATGATTGTACAATTTGTATTTCCCTGAAAAAAAGCACTGTCGTATTTCCCTTCTGGATCATAGCAAGACGTTTCACCATTTAAATTAGTTGATATAAATCTTTCTATAACTTCATTTGTCGCAAACGGATCATTCTTCTTCATAATTTCGATATCGATTTCCTTCCAACCTTTGGTCCAAGGCACCCCTTCTTCTCCAAAGGTATAGCAAGAACTAATTAAGCCGGTCATATCAGCAGACTTAAATTGACACAGATACAAACCATCCCTGACACCAAAATTTGTTGATACTTCTGCACCAATATATTGTTCAGCACTCACCACGCCAGAAATACTTGATAATCCAGCACTTAAAACAAAAGCAATTAACAATGATTTTATTTTACTCATGTAAAAATCTCTCCCCAATATGATTAACTTTTCGGAATTGCTCATACCGATAAATAAAGAACCTTCCAAAACTATAGACCATAACAAGAAAAATAACGATGAATAAGTAAAGAATAAGCAGTTAGGAACGGACACGAAATAACTTCCCGTTTTGCATCTCACCTTCACGCCATCTTGAATCGTTGCTCAATCGAAAAATCCTCGCATTACCTCGGGTAGTTCTGCGGTTTTTCTCAATCGGAACGATTCAATCTGGCATATCCCAGAGTACCGGGACAGGAATCTGAGCGCTAAACACGGAAGTTATTTCGTGCCCGTTCCTTAAGCTGAAAAAATTAAACTACAAATAAACACTGCAGCAACCACACTGGTCAGATCCGCCACCAGACCAGCAGCCACCGCATGGCGGGTTTTACGGATGGCAACGGAGCCAAAATAGACCGCCAGCACATAGAAGGTCGTATCGGTTGAACCGACCAAGGTTGCGGCCAAGCGTGACGCATAATCATCCCCCCCATGCGCCACCATAATTTCTGCAGCCATACCATTAGAAGCACTGCCAGAAAAAGAGCGCATTAAAGCCAAAGGAAAGACATCTGCCGGGATCCCAATTTTTTCCAAGACCGGCGACAACCCAGCAGCTAACAAATCAAATGCGCCAGAGACACGCAACATGCCAATCGCAACAATCATCGCCACCAAATAAGGAATAATCATGATGACGATGCCAAACCCTTCCTTAGCACCTTCTATAAATGATTCATATACCTTAACTTTGCGCCAATAAGCAAATAAGGGGATCCCTGCAATAAAAGTTAAAAACAAGCTATTGGAAAAAACGGTCGCGAAGGATTGCAAGGTCACTCTTTTGCCTCCTCTTTCGCCTTAATCCGAAAAGCGGGCAATTTTTCAAAAAACTTGGCGGCAACGACTGCCGCAATCGTCGAGCATAAGGTGGCAAATAAAGCGGTCGCAATAATTGCAGTTGGATTACTTGAGCCCGCCGCGGCCAAAAAGGCAATGGCTGTGGTTGGGATAATTTGTACACTGGAGGTATTAATGGCTAAAAACATACACATCGCATTCGTCGCCGTACCTGGCCGATGGTTCAGCTTTTCCAACTCCGTCATCGCCTTCAAACCAAAGGGGGTCGCCGCATTGCCCATACCCAGCATATTCGCAGCGATATTCATAATCATCGCCCCCATCGCAGGGTGCTCTGTCGGGACTTCTGGAAATAAGCGCTTCATTAATGGTCGCAAGCCATTCGCCAAATGTTGAATCAAGCCAGCATCTTTCGCTATGCGCATCAAACCTAGCCAAAAAACCAACACACCCGTCAAGCTTAGCGCAAGTTCAAAAGCAGTTTTAGCATAATCCGTCACCGCCACAACAAGCTCATCAACACGACCATTGATGATGGCACAAATTATTGATACGATGATCATGCCTAACCAAATACCATTGAGCATCTTTACGCCACTACCTCTTAAAAATTACGGGACACCACGATGAAGAGAAAATATATCCCTATTCTACTTTTTATTGCCCTCCTAGTCACGATCTCGGCCTGTACTAATACAGAGGATGCCGATGAAACGCGTGAAGATCAAGCCACACTCATTGATAGTTATTCATATGCAGATTATGACAAGGTGATAGAAGATATTTACAGCAACGTCGCAGACGCCAAAAGCCGGGATATTGTGACTCAAATCAATGCCCTCAGTGACTATTTTCTTGAGGCAGAATATATTCTTGGTCCCTTGGGTGAAGGCGAAACGGGTCAATTTGACCAACAACCCTTATACCGCACGGACGCCTTTGACTGTGTTACCTATGTTGAAACCGTCATCGCACTGGCAAACAGCAATAATTTAGAAGAATTCAAACAACATATGCTTGATATCCGCTATGAAGGTGATAAACCTTCTTTTCTAAGCCGTAACCATTTCACTTCAGTCGATTGGAATAAAAACAATATCCACAAAGGCTACATCAATGACGTCACTTATAAGTTTATCGATGAGTCAGGAACCCCTGTTGCCCTCGTTGCTGAAGTCATCATTAATAAGCCGGGATGGTATCAAAAATTTAAAGCCAGTAGACTAGAATTACTTAATCCAACGACAGAGGCTGAAACTAAGAAATTGCTTGATAAGTTACGCAATCTCGCCAATAAAGTTCAACAAGAACAAGGTGCTATGCTCTATATTCCACTCAGCAAGTTATTTAATCGCAATGGTGAACCCAATCAACATTTATTTGACCAAATACCTCATGCCTCTATTATCGATATCATTCGTCCTAATTGGAATTTAAAGAAACTGATCGGCACCAATTTAAATGTCTCTCATTTTGGCTTTGCTATTCGAGATAATGGCGAATTATATTACCGTGAAGCTTCTTCGGTCGCCAACAAAATTATTGATGTGCCACTGGCAGAATATTTACAGCAATATGCCAATAATCCTAATAGTACGGTCAAAGGGATCACTGTGTTGGAAATCACGCCATTAAGAAAATAACCGCCTGACTACACATGAAAAATGAAAATAAAATACAACCTTATTCTGCTTTTTATTGCTATTTTAGTAACCGTTGCAACGGGTGCCAATGCTGATAATGGAGATGAGATACGTAAAGATCAAGCCACAATCATCGAAGGTTATTCCTATGCGGCGTATGACAAAGCTATAACAACGATCTACGACGAAATACCAGAAGCTAAAAGTCGTGACTTCCCAACAAAAATCGCAACACTTAGTGAATATTTTCTTGAAACAGAATATGTGCTTGGTCCTTTAGGCGAAGGTGAATCGGGTCAATTCGATCAACGACCTTTATATCGCACGGATGCTTTTGATTGCGTCACCTACGTTGAAACCATTATCGCGCTAGCAAACAGTTATGACTTAGAAGAATTCAAACAACACATGCTAAATATCCGTTACGAAAACGATGAACCTTCTTTTCTAAGCCGCAACCATTTCACTTCTGTTGATTGGAATAAAAGCAATAACAACAAAGGCTACATCAATGACATCACCTATAAATTTACCGATGAGTCTGGCGCACCGGTGGCAATCAATGCGAGCACCATCATCAATAAGCCAGGATGGTACCAACACTTTAAAGCAAACCGACTGGAGTTACTCAAGTCAGTGACAAAAGAAGAAACTGAGCAATTGCTTGATGAGCTACGCAACCTCGCCAATGACGTTCAACAAGAACAAGGCGCGATGCT
>JAZGGN010000202.1:0-7018 GCA_036480475.1 Gammaproteobacteria bacterium | reverse complement strand
TTTGAAGGATAACGGGTATATAACCCCAGTTCGGGATAAATATAAATTCCTGGAGGCCCAAATGCCACGCAAACAAGCTGAAAAAGTCGACTTTGAAGCCTCACTTGAACAATTGAGTCAGATCGTCAAAGTTATGGAACAGGGTGATCTTTCCCTGGAAGATGCATTAAAATACTTTGAACAAGGGATAAAGCTTACCCACCAGTGCCAATCAGCACTACAAAAAGCTGAGCAAAAAGTGAAAATTCTTATGGAAGAAAATAAAGAGGGTATTCTAGAACCCTATGAAGATGAGTAAGCACAGTGAAATCACCGAGTTTTTTACCACATTTACAATCACATATAAATAATGCATTGGATGCTTGCCTGATTAAGAATGATTGTGCCCCGCAGAATCTACATCAAGCCATGCGCTATGCCACCTTAGGTGGCGGGAAACGTATTCGTCCAATATTAGTTTACCTAAGCGGACAAGCGCTGGGCAGTTCCTTAGAGCATCTTGATGCGGCTGCCTGTGCGGTAGAATTAATTCACAGCTATTCTTTAATCCATGACGATTTACCCGCAATGGATGATGATGACTTACGCAGAGGACAAGCAAGTTGCCATAAAGCCTTTGGCGAAGCCACCGCAATACTCGCTGGCGATGCCCTACAAAGTCTTGCTTTTGAAATATTAACTCAACAAAACTTACCCGATACAATACAATTAGCCATGATTAAGACCCTTGCAAAAGCCTGTGGATCCTTAGGGATGGCTGGCGGTCAAGCACTAGACTTGGCGGCATCATCCAGCATAACTCTAGGTGAATTAGAAAATATCCACCAGTTAAAAACGGCTGCATTATTAAAAGCCAGTGTCAAACTAGGCGCACTGGCAGCACAGTGTGAAGAAAATAAATTTATTGACGCACTCGAACAATGTGCCTGGCACTTAGGTCTGGCCTTTCAAATTCAAGACGATCTTTTTGATAGCCAAGAAGATAAATCTAACTACACAACACTTGCGTCTCGCGAGCAAACTAAAATTGATATAAAAAAAATTTATGATCAAGCAATCAGTTCAGTGAGTGAATTACCGCAAAGTGCAGATCAATTGCGCTATTTTACCCACTGGCTGGCACAACGAGAAAGTTAGGTATAAGCGACCTGGGGTTAGGAACGGTCACGAAATAACTTCCGGTTTTACGCTCAGGTTTATGCTAGGTTGAATTTGTTTCGATTGAGAAAAACCGCAGGACTACCGGGGTAATTTGAGGATTTTTCGATTGTCCTGAGTTAAATTAGTCAGGACAGGCGAAAAAATTCAAAATGGCGTGAAGATGAGATGCAAAACCGGAAGTTATTTCGTGACCGTTCCTTAATTACGATTTTTTTATCGAAGCGACAGGGACACAAATCTCACCCTCTTCCCTACTTGATAATTGCGCACCTAAGGCATGACCATAAATAACTTCATACGATAAAGAAAATTTTCCTGTCATGATTTTATCTCCTAATTGATCTGACTTGAATAAAAGTTCTTTGCTGGCTAAACCATAGCAAGCATGTGTTTTAATATCAGAAGTTAAGGCATTAAGATCTTGGTAATCTACACTGAGGATATCTCGATCCATCACTGGATGAGTTAAGCCGGAAGCCAGTATCGCATCCCCAATATCATGCATATCATAAAATGGATTTTGTATTTTCAACTGTAGTTGTTTATAGGTATCAGGACCTAATATAGAAAATAATAATAATCCATCAGGGTTTAATAATCGGCCTATTTCTTTAAACAGCGCATTTAGATCTTGACTAAAGTGAAAGGCCAGATTAGAAAAAATAAAATCGACAGTATTATCCGCCAAAGGTAAAGATAAGTTATCTCTTGTTAATTCTAATTTTTTTAATGGTTTAATACCGATCAAATCAAGACGCACCTGTAAGTAACCTTTAATTTCATCACTTAGTTGAAGATAAGATTTAAATTGGGAAACCATGTTATACTCGTCAAAGTTAGATTTTAGGAAAAAATTTAATGCTAAAGAAAGTTCTCAAACAATTTACCCAGAATATTTTCCCTGCCACCTGTATATTATGCAGCAGCAGATCAGATCTCTCTGTCGATATTTGCCGTGACTGCTTCAATGATCTGCCCGTTTTACAACAGGCCTGTATAAAGTGCGCTAATATATTACAAGGGGGAAATACACAAGAAATCGTATGTGGGCAATGTTTAAAAACACCACCACCATTTAATCGCACGGTTGCCTTGTTTCACTATCAACACCCAGTCAATCATTTGCTGACTGCGCTTAAATTTCACGGCAAACTCACTTACGGCCGCTTACTAGGACAACTCATGGCACAATATTTACAGCAGGTGTATACGGATGTCAAGCACTTACCACAATGTATTATCCCTATGCCACTACATTATAAGCGACTAAAATCACGGGGCTTTAATCAAGCGCTGGAGTTGGCGCAACCTATAGCACAATGCCTTAAATTGCCACTAAATTATACGCATTGCCAACGCATCAAGGCAACCACGCCGCAAATGCTTATTCCAGCGAAAGAACGCAAAAAAAATGTTAACAACGCTTTTCAAGTGAAGCCATTGCGTATCAAGCACATTGCACTTGTTGATGATATTATGACAACAGGACATACGGCAGCCCAAATGAGTAAAGTATTACTTAAAAGTGGTGTTGAAAAAATTGACCTGTGGTGCTGTGCCCGGACTCATTCGAATTATAGCAGTTTCCGTAATTATTGAACCTAAGATTGCATAGTATAAGCAATTTGAGCGCGGTTAAGAAAGTGCAGTTTACTAACAGTAAATAAGCTTTTTTATAACAAAGCTCAAGTAGCTTAGACGAAGCAAGATAGCTCAATAATTGCGGAAATTGCTATAAACCTAGAAAAAGCAGTTAAACCATGGTTAGACGCTTCACGTCATTTATAATCACCAGCACAAATAACAGCGCAATCGCAATCATTCCTAAGCGAAATATCAACGCCTGTACTTCCAAGGAAAGTGGTTTGCCACGAAACTTCTCGATTAACAAATAAAGCATTTGCGCGCCATCCAATCCAGGAATAGGTATCACATTCACAATGGCAAGAATGATGCTAACAATAGCCATAAAACTTAGATAATTAACTAAGCCTTGATTAAAGCTAACGATTGCACCTTGAAATATCGTGATTGGTCCACCGAGACTTTGGAGAGATATTTTCCCCACAATAACTTTATATAGTGTCAATACATTTAAATCAATATAAAGCCAGGTTTCCTGTAGCGCTGCAACACCCGCAGGAAAAATAGATTTTTTTACCATGACATAGCCATCTTGTTGCGGTGGCTGTGGCACAATACCTAAACTTTGTAGAATATCGGGCTTAAGTGGGTCAATTTTCCAATCATGCAAATCAATCTCCACTTTTTTAGTATCTTGTCGGTCAGGATAGGTTTGTGTTGTTAACTGGACAGCATCGTTATTACCAATGTGCTCTATCAGCTCAAAAACCACAGCACGCCAATCACTCACATCATTGTGATCAACACTGGTAATGATTTGTTGTGCTGTCATTTGCGCTTTCGCTGCGGGAGAACCAGGGATGATCTCCCCGATCACAGGGATCGGCACTTTAAAACCAACAAGAAACACACCCCAGAAAAGAACAATGGCCAAGAGCAAATTAAAAACCGGTCCTGCGGCAATCACAATAAAACGTTTCCAAAATACTTGCCGATTAAAACTTAAATGAACTTGATCAGAAGGAACAGCTTGTTGGCCATGCTCATCAAGTAATTCAACATAGCCCCCTAAAGGTAAAACACTTAACACGTATTCAGTGCCGTGCTTATCAGAAAATTGAAAGATTGGTTTACCAAAGCCTAGTGAAAAACGTAATACTTTAATCCCACATAATCGCGCAGTAACAAAGTGCCCAGCTTCGTGTACGCCTATCAAAATAAAAACAACTAAAATAACAGCGATAATCGATATAATAACTGAGAACACTAGCCATGTTCCGTTTTCTTTCTTTTGGTATTATCTACGATAAGTTTAAGGGGGGTCATTGCGCGACGTTTTTTAAAAAGCATTTCTGACTCGCGCACTTCCAATGTTTTATATACTTCCAAACTCGCCGGATCAATCAGTTCTACATTCACACCCTGTCCATTAACAAGCCCAAGGTCAACCGTTATTCCACGAAAATTTTCGATACCATATCGTTCTTTAAAAAGATTCAGTATGCTCGATAAGCTTTCAACCGCTTCTTCCGTATTTTGTTGCCCTTCGATTATAACTTGCATTACCCTACCCTCTAAATTCTCATCTATATACTAATAATTGTAGTTGGGATTCTTCGATTTTGCTGAATAAAGCAAGCATAGAAATCACTGTTCTATAAAAATAAATGTTGAAAATTAGAACAATTTTTGCGAAAAATGTCTTGGTGGTGAGATCATAGCCATCACTGTTAACCTCAGTGCAGGAGAAGCAGCACGAAAAAAAGATGGCTTGATTTAACCTGGAAAAAGCAAGAGGAAGAACAAAATTTAGACAACAAGGGTAGAGAAAGTGGTGTGCACTTAAAAAACCTAACGGTGAGGAGTATATACCCGTTACCCGTCAAAGAGGGCATTTTGGCATCCCATCTTAGGTGCATCTTTGGTGGGTAACAGGTATAAAGAAAGATTATCGGGGCGACTGGATTTGAACCAGCGACCACTAGCACCCCATGCTAGTACGCTACCAGGCTGCGCCACGCCCCGAGAACAGCCATGATACCACCTCACCGTACACTTTCAAGACGCATAAAAATCTGCCAAAGGCTGTGCCATACGTGTGTGCTTTGCCTGACTGACATCAGCAATGACGGTTGCTAAAGCATCATCCCAAGGTTTTTTAAACGATCGCACGAGTGCTTCGTCAGGCAAATGCCAGGGTAATTGATGAAAGACATCGCTTAAAGTCAGTCGTGACAAATCACGGCTGAGCATGATTTTATCATCTTGTATCATGACAACCAATTTAGCTTTTAATAAAACATCCAATTGATTGTCTGGCGTAACTTCATAATTGTGTTCATCCCGTGCAATTAACGCTTGCAGTGTTAAGCCATACCCCTGTTGCTGCGCTTGCCACAAATAGCCAAGCCAATGAAAAGCATGGCTGAAGCCATCCATTCTTGGACCATGCCGTCGGTCGTAGTAAGCAGACAACCCATGTGCTAATTCGGCCCCTAATAATACGATAACCCAAACCCAATAGATCCATAAGAAAAGCAGTGGAATAGTAGCGAATGCACCATAAATTAATTCATACGTATTAAAACTTGTCAAATATAATGCAAAGCTAATTTTGGCACATTCGATCAATAAGGCAGCGACGACTGCGCCGATAAAACCATGGCTAAACTTAACTTTACAATTTGGCACAGCCACATACAAAAGTGTGAAAGTAACAACAAGTAAAGCAAAAGGAGCCCAAGCTAGCAACCAACCCTTATTAATACCAAAACTTTGTGCTGCCTCTGACAATAGCGGCAATGATGCTAAGTAAGAACTAACGACAAAACTCGTCCCCATAAATACCGGCGCTAAAGAAAATACGGCCCAATACAATAGTACTGTCACCATGCCCTTGCGCCCTGCGCGTACCCGCCAGATCTGATTCATAGCACGTTCTACCGTGAACATGACTAAAACGACGGTTGCCAGTAAAAACAATGTTCCCCATACTGATAATCCTGCCGCTTGTTTAATAAAACTGGTTAAATAAGCTTGAATAATTTCCCCAGTCGCCGGCACAAAATTAGAGAAAATAAAATCTTCAATCGGAGTACGCAAATGATCAAATACGGGGAATGCCGCTAAAATAGCAAAACCAACTGACATACAAGGCACAACAGCTAATAAACTGGTAAATGTCAAAGCAGAAGCACGATATAAACATTCATCAGAGAAAAAATGCCGGAAAACGAATAGAAAATGACCTGCAATGCTGTGTGAATATGTTTTAATAGTATTTATTATTGACATCGGCTTGATTAATTTTTAATAATTGTTCAATAGGTTCCGTACTCTAGATCTTAGATTATTTTCGCTCGGTTAGGGTCCACATAAAAAATTTAGGTAAAAGAAATGTCACAAATTACTATTTATCATAACCCGCGTTGTTCAAAATCTCGTCAAACTTTAGATTTGCTTATGCAACAAGGGTTTGAGCCAGAAATTATTGAGTATTTAAAAACACCCCCTGATAGCATTACTTTGCAACATTTGCTAAAATTACTCAAATTATCCGCAAAACAATTAATTCGTACCCATGAAGCTGAATATAAACAATACCATCTTGATGATCCCAAACTCAAAGAAATTGACTTGATCGCAGCAATGGTTAAATATCCCAAGTTAATTCAACGGCCAATCGTCGTTCACAATGGTAAGGCAGCACTGGGACGGCCGCCAGAAAATGTATTGGATTTATTATGAAACAACCCTATATCCTTGTTCTCTATTATAGTCGCTATGGTGCTACAGCTGAAATGGCACAATTCGTTACTCGCGGTGCGGAGCAAGTAGAAAACTTTGAAGTTTGCTTGCGCACTGTCCCCGCAATTTCTGCGACTTGTGAAGCCATAACAGATCCTGTACCAAAAACGGGTGCGCCCTATGTCACTCTGGAAGAATTAAAAAATTGTAGTGGCTTGGTCTTAGGTAGTCCAACTCGCTTTGGTAATATGTCCGGCGCATTAAAATATTTTTTTGATGGCACCAGCAGCTTATGGTTATCAGGTGCTTTAGCGGGCAAACCTGCTGCTGTATTTACTTCTACAGCCTCTATGCATGGCGGCCAAGAAACAACACTGCTGAGCATGATGCTACCGCTGCTCCACCATGGCATGCTGATCGTTGGTTTGCCTTACACTGAAGCAGATCTCGTTAAAACTCAAACAGGCGGCACCCCTTATGGCGCCAGCCACGTCGCCGGCGTCAATAGTGATAACCCGCTGAGCGA
>JAZGGN010000201.1:0-2711 GCA_036480475.1 Gammaproteobacteria bacterium | reverse complement strand
GCTTGATCTAGATAGTTTATGGTACACTAGCAGTTCGTAGTGTACAGGTGTTTTTATACCATTTTTGTCTTGTAAGTAAAAGACAACCTGTATTTATTGGGCCTGAGTTCGGCAGTTAACGCCGTAGCGAGGGTGCTTAACTGATTAGATTTAGGTTGAGGAACCGTTCATTGCTAACAGAGAGGGTAATTATGTCAGATATTTGGCCAACAAGAAATTATGATCTTGATACAGCAGCGAATATTATCAGGAAGCATATTGCTTTAACCGGTGATCAAACCCTAGGGATATTTGAAGTTAACATGGACGATGAAAACGACCAAGATGTGAAAATTGCAGACTGGATACTTGAACTTGCTGAATATTTTTATCAGCTTTATGGTAGAGAGCAGGGTGATTTCGTAACTAAAATGGTTGTGAGTCAATGTATTACTAACGGGCATAGCATTCACTGAAATTTTGCACTGTTTATTTCTATACTCGTGGTACGCCAAAGTGCGAAAGTGTGCACTTTGGCGTATCGCGGGTATATACCCATCATTGTTTTAATCATGAGAATTGTTGCTAGCTGAATGCCACAATAGCAAAATTTATCTTTACTCTAAGCCCAGCCGCCAATATCATTGTGGAATGAGCGCAATCCGATCTTACTACCTGTTTACTTTCTTAACTTATCTTATTATTTTACTGACCAATACAACAGTGTGGGCAGCTAACATTGGCGTGCAAGTTGATAGTAAAAAAATTACCGAGGGGCAAAGTTTCCAAGTTGTGTTTACTGTTACTAATGACTTGAATGATGCCGCACCTGATTTTTTACCGTTGGAAAAAGACTTTATTATTCTCGGTAGCCACCAAAGTGTACAGATGCAATTTATCAATGGCAAAGCTTTAAGCACTAAGCAATGGACAGTTATTTTAGTGCCTAAAATACTAGGGAAGCTAAAGATACCACCGATTCAAATTGGTAATGAGCAAAGTCGTGAAGTTGCAATCGAAATTTTATCACGCGGGGCTTTGGCAACAGATGGCCAAACGCAAGATCTCCCCAATGTATTTATTGAAGCAGAAATTGATCAAGCGGATCCGTATGTACAAAGTGAAGCTATTTACACGTTACGCTTATATTCAGCAGTTCGGATAATGAATGGTTCTTTAGTAGGACCACGCTCTGACGATGCATTAGTGATAACCTTAGGTGAAGAAACACATGATCAAGAAGAGAGAAATGGTCAGCTCTATCGTGTTATAGAAAGGCGCTTTAGTATTTTCCCACAACGAAGCGGGTTAGTTGAAATTTCAGAGCCGGTATTTACCGGTGTTCAGCAAGAAGATATTTATGCGCGCTTTAACCGTTGGTCGACTGATTTTGGCTCGGTTGTGCGTTTATTCGGACCAATCATAACCTTAGATGTGAAGCCTGCGCCTGCGGCGGTCGAAGACTGGTTACCAGCGCGGTTACTGACATTACGTGATCAGTGGCCTAAGGCAACAATCCGTGTTGGTGAACCGATAACGCGTACTATTGTGATCGAAGCACAAGGCTTAACCGCAGCGCAGTTACCGGAGATTACGGTCTCTGATATTGCAGGTGTGAATGCCTATGCGGATAAAGCACAAATAGAAAATAAGTTGGAAGAGGGACAATTATATGCGCAGCGCACTGAAAAAATAGCTTATATTCCAACAAAAGCGGGTGAAATAAATATTCCTGCGATCACGATCCCATGGTGGAATACAAAAACCAACAGGGCAGAGGTTGCAGAATTACCCGCGGTGCATTTGCAAGTATTGCCATCAGAAGGTGAGATTGAGCAGCAATCCTCACAAGCCCCTATGGCGGAGATATCTGTTGAGGATAAACCGTTAACCACAGATCCAATGTTGATTGATACAGACAAAGAAACGATTGTCATTGATGATTTAATAAAAAAAGTGAAGGCAAACGGATTGATGTGGGGCTTAGTGGCATTGTTTTTTTCTGCCTGGATAATCACCTTATTGTTATGGTGGCAAACGAGTCGAGTTCGTCGACGGCCTGTTAAAAAGCAACGACGAGAAGAATATAAAGGACACAAGCGATCCTTGCACGAAGCACGGGCCAATCTTAAAAGCGCTTGCAAAAACAATGAGATACAGCAAGCAAAAGAATTTTTAATCACTTGGGCTGCTTTACGCTGGCCGCAAAAAGCACCGAAGAACTTAACCGAATTGACTGCTTTATTACCACAAAGTGAATTGGCTCAGGAATTGAACATCATGGTGCAGATCTTATATTCTTCACATCCACATCCTTGGGATGGTCATGCATTTTGGCAAGTTTTTATTAAGGTCGCAAAAATCAAAGTCGTTAAACCTGCGAATGAAAATTCGGATCTGCCACCACTCCATTTAACCTAGAAAAGGCAGTTGCACGATTTATCTGCCTGCAACTGCCTTTTCTAGGATTATATCCGTTATCTGTCAAAGAAGGCACTTAAGTAAAATTTATCAATAGCTCTGAAGTTTAGCTTTTTTGCGCCCAGATTGGGGGTAGATTTGGACAAAAACACGGAAAATCACGCGGATTTTAGGTCTTCTAAATGACAAGTGCTTTTTCGTGTTTTTGTTCAAAGATGCCCTCAAGATGGGATGCACCTGTCCCGCCGTGTTGAGCGGGGAAAATGTCCTCTTTGACGGATAACGGGTATATATAAGTCCAAATTAGATAC
>JAZGGN010000200.1:0-3664 GCA_036480475.1 Gammaproteobacteria bacterium | reverse complement strand
ACACCATTATTATCGATCGTGCCGATCGCTTTGGTTTGGCACAATTACACCAATTGCGTGGTCGCGTTGGCCGATCACATCACCAAGCTTATGCTTATCTGATGATCCCGGATGAAGACAATATCAGCGCTGATGCTAAAAAACGCTTAAACGCCATCATGTCTTCTGAAAACTTAGGTGCAGGTTTTAACCTCGCCAGTCATGATTTAGAAATTCGTGGCGCCGGCGAATTGCTTGGTGATGAGCAAAGTGGTCATATTCAATCGATCGGCTTTGGTTTGTATATGGAATTGCTTGAACGCGCAGTCAAAGCTCTAAAATCTGGCGAGAAAACAGAACTGCTACTATCTTTATCGCAAAGCTTAGCCATCAATTTAAGTGTCAGTACGATCATCCCAGAAGATTATATTGCAGACGTTCACACCCGTTTGATTTTATATAAACGCATTGCCAATGCTGAAAATGAAGACACACTCGATGAATTACAAATTGAAATGATTGACCGTTTTGGGATCTTACCGCAACCCGTCAAAATTTTATTTCAAGTGACGACCTTAAAACTACAAGCCCAACCGCTGGGCATCAAAAAGATTGAAGTGAATGATAAGCACGGCCGCATTGAATTTATTGAAAATCCAAATATTAATGTTGATAAACTTCTCAAGCTCGTTAACGATGATCCACAACACTATCAATTTGCGGGTTCAAGCATTTTACGTTTTCAAAGTCAGATGACAGAGACTGACATGCGCTTGTCAAAAGTTAAAGCCTTGTTGCAACAATTGTCTTAGAGCTTGCTAATAACCAAATCAAGATTTAACCTTTCATTGATCGGATACTATAATATCCACTATACGCCTTAATCTCTGATAAAGGATACTATAATGTCTATATCAATGATGACGCCGCACGAGATGACTGTGCTGATAGCGAAGCGGACACAGGTTAAGCGACTGGCTTTAAACTTGAGTCAGCAAACCTTATCTGAACGTTCTGGAGTACGCTATGGGACATTAAAAAAATTTGAACGCAGCGGCCAAATATCTTTGCAGTCGCTACTGAAATTAGCACTAACTCTAGATGCACTTGAGGAATTCAAGCATTTATTTACTGATAAAGAGCAAGGCGCACTTGCTTCACTAGATAAGCTTATAAAGGATAAAGTTCGAAAAAGAGGTAGAAAGTGAAACTTGAAAACATATCTTTGGTGCATGTTTACTTTACAGGGACCAATAAGAAATTGCTTAGGAACGCACACGATAGGCACGAGCGAAGGGAAAAACTCCCAGCTTACAGCACAGCTTGCTGATATTGGCGATATTAAAAAACCCAAAGCGCTTGAAATTATTAATGAAGTTATCTCCTCTGTCTCAAAGTGGACTTTATTTGCTGATGAAGCAGGTGTGCTGAGCACTTCCCAAAAAATGATCCAATCCGCAATTGAAAAAAATATTAGTAATAACGCGCCCTCCTGTTAGATAAAGATGGGCAATGCTTTTGGTTTCATCTCAGACCTTAACTTTAAGATTCTATCATTGGCAGGCAGTATACATGTCTAGGTGCTCTATAAGCAAACACTTTTTTAGAATATCTTTTATTTGTTGGTGTCATCACATATTTTTCGTTTTTCAACTAAAATGTTTGAATTTTAATTGGGTGTGCGTTAGGATACGCTAATTGCTTTCGGCCAAAGCAATTTTAATAAATAAAATAAAGGAGTAGTATTATGAAAACCCAGCAAATCGTACCTTTGAATGATGCGGATCAGGAAGTAGATGAGGATGGTAATCCACTACCAGTAGGTGAAGATAGTAACCTGCTAGACGCTGATGGTAATGCCCCCATCAACATGTCTATATCTTCTGGTGAGGGGCATCATAGCGAAGAAAAATCTGCTGGCTTCTTATACCGTAATCGTGTAGCTATTGTTGAACTTGCTAATCTTTTTGTTGCTAGTGATATCCTTGCCAGTGATATAGCTATTGAATCGGTTACCAATCCAGATTCACTTCCTACGCTTCCTTTTTATATTACACGACAACTCGAAGTTTTATGGCTCGCTACTTCTGTGCGTGATAGTCTCCGCCTAAACATGAGTGAATCTGGACCACCTGAGACGAGTAGGCTCCGTCGCCTCACGGAAGACTATGCACCTACTACTGCGCTCTTGTGGCTAGGGCTGGTAAGATTCCCTGAAGATGCTGATACTCCGCTCAAAGTGTTTTTGGTTGTGCAGCACTTTAGCCCTACTCTAATGTTGTGGCTAAAGCAGATAATAACAAAGGCAGAAAGACTTCATGGGGGAAAAGAATTTGGTCTAATCTTAGGCGCAGCAGCTCTATCTGGGGGTGGTGTGGCTCTAGCTTCTCAGATATTTTCTGGTTCAAATGCAATTATATACGACAGTATAGTTTGGAATAGCGCGTGGGAGGATGCACTTCCATTGACGTTAGGAGCTGTTGCTTTAGCTGGTTCGGTTCATGTGGGGCAACAAGCATATGCCAACCGATCTGATTGGTACACTCGTTTATCTAGTTCTTGTGCTTCATTGTTTAGTCGCAGCAGTACAGAGCCAGCAGAATCTGACTCTGAGGCTCTCCTTTCACCAGATGGTGATGAGAGTGCCTCGACCGGAAACAAACGAAGCAGATGTTGCGGCTGGTGGTAGTGGTGGTGGTGGTGAAGTTATAAAGCGTGCGGACTAAACTATAAGTTAGCGCTAACCTCCTAAAAACCAACACGGTGGTTTAATCTCAATATCACCACGGGCACCGAGTGCTATGGGCCTTTGCCCGTAGGCGAACAAATTTCCGTGTGCGGTTTTGCACAGTAAACGATAGGTGTGTCCTAGAAATAAGCGTGCAATCACTTCGGCATGCCCTTGCTTATTCTCGTTGAATTGCACCATCTCTGGGCGTAACAATAGCTGCCCTTCTCCGCGGATAGCGGCAAGTAATTCGATGTCGCCATAAGCAGTTTGTGCCGTATTTCCAGTCGCTGTTGCAGGGATAAAACTAGCCGGTCCGGTAATTTCAGCAACGCGTTGATCACTTGGACGGTGGTAAACCATTTCCGGTGTATCAACTTGCACAATGCTTGCGCCTTGTTTTTGTTTGGCAGCAAGCACGATCACCCGATCCGCCAAGGCAAGCGCTTGATTGCGATTATGCGTCACTAAGATGACACTCACCCCTTGACTACGAACCAATATCTGCAATTCCTCACCCAACGCTTGCCGTAAATTTGCATCGACGTTGGCAAAAGGTTCGTCGAGTAATAATAATTTGGGTCTGGGCGCCAATGCTCTGGCTAAAGCAACCCGTTGCTGTTGACCACCAGATAAGGCATACGGCTTACATTGTGCAAACACTCGCATCCCCATAATTCCTAATAATTCGTCGACACGACGTTGGCAAGTTTTTTTATCTTGCTTTAATCCAAAGGCGATGTTGTTATACACACTTAAGTGTGGAAAGAGTGCATAATCTTGAAAAACCAAACCCACTTGGCGCTTTTCAGTGGGCACAATTTCTTTCCCTTGATCACACACCAAACGATTATCAACATAAATTCTACCACAATAGGGTTGGCTCAAACCGGCGATACTGCGTAGTAAGGTGGTTTTACCACTGCCAGAGCTGCCTAAGATACTTAAAAATTCACC
>JAZGGN010000199.1:0-5269 GCA_036480475.1 Gammaproteobacteria bacterium | reverse complement strand
AAGAGTACTGCGCCTGGATTGCCCGGTCAAGCCGTGCAATGACGGAGTTACTCCTTCGTATTGTTAGCTCTCTTCCTTTACAAGCTTATAATGTGCCCGACTCGGCTCATCCGTGTGTAGTCCTATACCACTTTCATGCGTGTCACCTTGTTTATGATAAGGTGGAAATTCGTCACCTTTTATAACCTCACAAATTTCACCTGTTTCAACTATTAGCCATTTTCCCGTGGTAGGACATGTATCCTTTGTTTTATATACGGTTTCTGTCATTTCTTTATCCTGTATTGTATTTAGCTAGAGACTGCAGCTTCTGTAATCGTGCTTGATGCAGCGCGCTCTTAATTTCATCGCCACGGGCACCTTGAACAATCACCGTTTGCACATCCACTTCATTGACACACGCCAGTGCTTTTAATAAAAAATCTTTTTGCGGGTAAGCCGCTTGAGCCTTGTCACGCCCGTTAAAATCAGCCTGACAAACCAATAAAAAATCTTCAAAGCGCTGAGCACGCCTGAAGGCATCGGCTCTTTCAAACAAGGATAAACAGGCTTCAGCCGACAACCCTTCACTCTGATGACATTGATCACGCAAACCCATAACTAATAAAGTCAACTCTTTCGCATTTTTTGGCACTGGAAAATGCTGGCAAAAGCCTTTAAACGAGGTCTCATCATATCCCAACGCACCTATCAATGCCGCAAAGCGTACTGACTTGGCCGTTGAGAAAACCACCGCTTTTTGCAAAATTTCTAAGCAAATATCGACAGGATCAACCCCAGAGAAAAGCACCGCAAAGGCGCCACAGCGCTGTAATACTTCAATAAAAACTTCTGGGTGATCTTCGCTCAAGGCCTTTTCAAATTCTCGCCATACCCGCTCGGGTACCAAATCAGCCACTTCACCGGCAACCACCATTTCCTGGATTAATTGTTCAGTCTCAGCAGCAATGCGAAAGCCTAAGCCAAAAAAACGAGCAGCAAAACGAGCAATACGCAAAATACGTAACGGATCTTCAACAAATGCCGGTGACACATGGCGCAATAGACGATCCTGCATGTCTTTTTGTCCACCAAAAGGGTCGGTAATCGTACCATTTTCTGCCTGCGCCATCGCATTGACGGTCAAATCACGCCGCTCTAAATCATCTTCTAAAGTGACGTCTACAGCAGCATAGCATTCAAAGCCATAGTAACCTTTGCCTGTTTTACGCTCAGTACGCGCCAAAGCATATTCTTCACCACTTTTAGGATGAATAAACACCGGAAAATCTTTACCCACCGCACGAAAACCGCGATCTAATAATTGCTGCGGCGTTGCACCGACTACCACCCAATCGCGTTCTTTGACCGGTAGGTTTAATAACTGATCGCGCACTGCACCACCGACTAGATATATTTTCATTTTAAGTTATGATCCATTATCCTGAATGCTGAGATTACTGCAGTTATTATCAAATTACCATAGATCAACCTATAATGAACTTAGCTATTCAAAAAATTAGTCCACAACACTTAATATCTCGCTTTTTTGGTCTCATAGCCAATCTATCTTTCTGTCCAAGACTTAAAAATTGGGCCATTAAAACGTATATTCGTGCTTACCATATTGATATGAGTGAAGCACAAGATGAGCAAATTGAGGCTTACCCCAGCTTCAATCATTTTTTCATTCGCCGCTTAAAACCAGAATTAAGACCCATCGCTAACGGATCCAATGAGATTGCCAGCCCAGTGGATGGCCGCATCAGCCAAATTGGCCGAATTACGATGGGAAAACTCTTACAAGCGAAAGGTTTTAATTACCAATTGACAGATCTATTGGCTGGTAGACAGATGGCGTCATTTGAAAACGGTTATTTTGCCACATGTTACCTCTCGCCTAAAGATTATCATCGCATACATATGCCTTTCACTGGCACACTACAGGAAATGAGCTACATTCCTGGCAAATTATTTTCAGTGAACCCAGCAACGGTGCAAGGCATTGACAATTTATTTGCCAGGAATGAAAGAGCAGTTTGTATTTTTCAAACCGAGATTGGCCCCATGGCCATTATTTTAGTCGGTGCAATCATTGTTGCGGGGATGAATACCATTTGGCACGGCGATATCAAAAAAAATAAAAAAATTCAACATTGGCAATACAACGAAAAAACGCCTATTATGTTACAGCGAGGTGAAGAAATGGGTCATTTCAAACTCGGCTCTACAGTCATTCTACTATTCAGTCAATCTAGTCAATTACAGTGGCTGGATAATTTACAACAACATACTGCCATTAAATGTGGTCAATTGCTGGCACATATACAGAAAGATAAATGTTAAAATTTACAAGGATTGTACTTATTGTTCTGGCGACTACCATCGCGGCAACCTTATTTCTGGCGAGTTACCAGCAGCTTAATAAAAACTACGTACAACAAAACTGGCAGGATAGCTTGTTGTTCATCCATAATCCCGAACAATATACACGCTCGTGTGAAAAATATACTAAACAAGCCCGTCAACTCTATTCTGATTTTTCTCAGCTTAATGCAAGCAGTGTATCGCTAGAAGAATATCTTTCTGACTATGACGATCTATTAATCGCCATAAAAAATATTACTGACGCTGCAGTTCTGTTTGTGGCTATACACCCAAATGCCACCACCAAACAAATCGCCAATCTTTGTGCTAGAAAAGCACAAAGATTAATTAATGAAATTTATGCCGATCCTATTATTTATGAAAATTTAACACGACTATCAGCACCACCAGACAAGCCTGACTTAAACTACTATAGACAAGAGATCCTAAAGCAGCGCAAGTCAAACCAAGTAAACAATGAAGATCCAATAAAAAGAAAAAAGATACGTAGTGTCGACTTACATGAAGAACAACAAAAGCGTTTGTTTAGACAAAACATTGTTGACTATTCAGAGAAAACCATCACGCTAGGCAGTGAGCAAGCTTACCCTGGTTTGTCTAAAAAATTTATTAGACAGCACCCTGAGCAAGACGGCAAAGTAGAAATTTCAACTCAAAGCTATGCCACTTTCATGGCGAATGCTAATGATGATAGAGCGCGTTATAAAATGTATATCGCTTATAATCAACGCGCCTACCCCGAAAATAAAAACAGTCTTGAAGATTTACTCAATGATCGTTATGCCTTAGCTAGACTCTTTGGTTATGACAGCTGGGCAGATTATGCTCTACGATTTAATATGCTGAACTCTACTGAATTAGTTGCTGATTTCATTGATAAAATGCAAGACATGAATCAACCCATACTTGATGAAGAACAACAAGTTTTATTACAAAAGTTAAAACAACAAGATCCTGAAATAAATCAATTAGCGATATGGCAATTTCCTTATTTAAGCAAGCTAGTCAAACAAGATCTGGCTAAAAAAGGGAATTTCAATACGATAAAAGCACCAAATTATTTCAGTTATGACAATGTCAAACAGGGGATCTTTGAGATTACAGCACAACTATTTGATATAGAATATAAGAAAGCGGACGTCTCGGTTTGGGACCCCAGTGTTGAAGCCTATGAAATATACGATAAGAACGAAGAATTATTAGGCCTCTTTTTTCTTGACATGCGTCCTAGAGAAGGGAAGCATAAGGGAAGTATGCACCGAAGAGTGCAAAGAGGGATCGTTGGCAAGCAATTACCCATCAGTGCATTGATCGGCAACTTCCGCAAAACAGACGATCAGGTTGACCGTATGACGCACCGCCAAGTTGTTTCTTTCTTCCATGAATTTGGTCATTTAATGCATTTTATTTTCGTTGGCGATGAACAATCCTGGTACGGCTTCTCTAATACATTTTTACAACTCGATTTTATTGAAACGCCGGCAAAATTTTTCGAATTATTAGCCAAACAACCAGAGATACTCAAACAATTTGCAGTCAATAAGGAAGGAGAACCCATTCCAAATGACTTAATCGAAGCCATCCAAGCCACGTCAAATTTCAACACTGGCATACAAACTGCCAATCAACTATTTCGTGCTGCCATGTCTTACCAATACCATCTTAAGCCATTAAGAGCTTCCGAGATGAACCGTTTAAACCAAAAAATGTTTAAAGAATATTTAAATTTGGACTTGCCCGCTAATGCTTACCCCCAATACGCTTTTGGACACTTAGCGTCATACAGTGCAAGATATTACACTTACCTGTGGTCAGGCGTAATTGCGCAATTACTATTTGATCGATTTTCTGAAGAAGGTTTACTAAATCGCGACAGCGGCATGCGATTTCGTGAAATGATTTTAGCACCGGGCGCATCTAAGCCCGCATTGGATTTAATTAATAATTATCTTGGCGAAAATTATACGATTGAGGAATTGTTGGAGAACATAGAAGAACAAGGTGAGCGTTGATTAAAGATAAGCGCACCCCGTGAAGATAAACAACAAATAGGTGACAAGAACTAGAGGCACTAATGTTTATAAATAGGTTTTACTGTGCAATAACGAATGCAGGGATGAGCTATCCAGGGGTGGGTAACATATGGTATGGTGGGTTAGGGGGATACTAATCTGGGAACATCTGCTTCGTTATGATGTTGTTGTACTGCCTCAGCAGCACAAAGCTGTGGTCTGAAAAACCCAGCGCTGCTTAGCGAGCTAGTATATACCTGCTGCGCCTCATCAACAAATCCACCCCATGCTTGCTCTCTTTTGGCATCGCCAGCGAATTGCTGCTCCGCCAAAAATTTATCAGTTGCTACATCCCATTGATGATACAAGTCTGCTAATACACTTGACTCTTGTCTTATACCTATATCTGGTTCAAAAGTGGATGAATGATTGGAAGACTCTGGGTAAGACCTTCGAATGAACTTGGTGGTTTGTGTTCTTAGTTCATCGTCACTACCTTGTTCTGCTGTAACCGTAACACCCAAATCTATATCTAAAGCGCGTTGCGCTTCTTCATAGGCTTTAGCAATTATTCTATCGCCACATTTGCCGCCAGCGCCGCTTGGATCAAAGAGACGACCGTTATCGTCTTTACTCCAATGGCACTACCTTAAGCGAAGGGATATTATGTAACCATATGATATAAGATGGAAAATAGTTTTCTATTTTAGTATTATTTGATATTTTTGAGTATTAAATAACTAAAATGGAAGTTAACAAATCCTGGATTCGTATAATAAGTGCATAACCTTCGTAAAGTACCGATGGCGTATTAGGTTGATTAAGAACAAGACCTAAGGTGTAATACGCAAAGAGTTACAAAGTCAATGCGGAGGCTACAATGAGCTATA
>JAZGGN010000198.1:0-10443 GCA_036480475.1 Gammaproteobacteria bacterium | reverse complement strand
GGGACAGCCCAGCGGCGACTCATCCCGAATTGAGATTCACAATGGTTAAAACATTTCTTGCTAATGAGGCGGCGACGCAAGCATTTGCGGTTGAACTTGCTAAAATCGCTCATACTTCACCGCTGTGCCTCTATTTTTACGGAGAAATCGGCACGGGTAAGACGACCTTTATTCGTGCTTACTTGCATGCTTTGGGGGTGATCGGACGTGTTAAAAGTCCCAGTTTTGCAGTGATTGAATCTTATCCACTTCATGATAAAATGATTTATCATATCGATCTGTATCGTTTGGAGAAGGCCGAAGAAATCGAGGCGATTGGTTTGCGTGATTATTTTGATTCGGCATCGATTTGTTGTGTAGAATGGGCAGATAGGGCAAAGGAACTGTTGCCGCTAGAAGATATTGCAATTCACTTTGAATTTTACCAGGGAGGTCGAATATTGAGTATTATGGCAAATACTTGTATTGGTGTTAAAATCTGCGAACAACTCTCTTTTCGCAACACGATTTAACCCAGGAAGTGGGTGTAAGATGAGATATAAAAACTGAAAACCAACCGTGAGTGAGTATAAGAATGAAAACTAAAATATTTGCAGCAGCCGAGTTTAGACGTATTTTATTAGTATTTTGCACATTGCTATTTTCAAGTGGGGTTGCCTATGGGCAGGTGGCGCAATTGAATGGCGTCAGCTTTGCCCACGGTGAGAGTGGCTTGGACGTGATACTGACTTTCGACCAAGCATTTGACTACAAGAGTTTTACCTTGCCTGATCCAGCTAGAGCGGTTATCGACATTAGCAATGCAGACCTTACTTTTTCCTTAGGTGCCTTCGATTTACAAGGATCATCAATCAAACAGATACGTACTGGGCAAGCAGGTGAGGATTTACGTATCGTTTTTGATTTGCAGCAAAGAATGGCGTTGACCACGGCTCAGGAAGTTTTACCGGATGAAAGTGGCTATCAGCTGATCGTTACTTTAGCAGAAAGAACCCCGACAATGGTTGCGCCTGTGACGAGTATGTGGCGTGATATAACGGTTGTCATTGACCCTGGACACGGTGGCAATGATCCGGGTGCCGTAGGCGCTCAGGGCTTACAGGAAAAAGAAGCAGTATTATCTGTTTCGCAAGCATTAGGACAATTAATTAATACGCAAAAAGGATTGCAAGCGATCCTCACGCGCCATGATGACTCCTATGTCAATTTACGTGAGCGTTTGGCGGTTGCTCGTGATGCGAGAGCAGATTTCTTTGTTTCTATTCACGCAGATGCTTTTAATGAGCCAAATGCGCAAGGTGTTTCGGTGTTTGCATTGTCAGAGAGTGGTGCGACGAATGAAGCAGCCCACTGGTTGGCAGAAAAAGAAAATTATTCAGAAGTGGGTGGCGTTGATTTGAGCGACCTATATGGCAAAAGTGAGGTGCTGCGGTCTATATTGATTGATTTATCGCAAGCCTCGACCATAAATACCAGCATACAATTTGGTAGTGAGATCTTACAGCACTTGCAACCCGTGGCAAAGGTGCATGGTAAACAAGTGGAGCAAGCTGGATTTATGGTATTAAAATCACCGGATATCCCGTCTATCCTGGTAGAAACAGGGTTTATATCCAATCCAGAGGAAGAATTAAAATTGGGTGATGAGGACTATCGCCAGGATTTAGCCAGAGCGATTTACAGTGGCATGCAATCCTACATCGGCGGTAATTTACCGGAAGATAGCTTACTCGCTATACAACAGCAAAGTACAACCTATGAAGTTGTCAGCGGTGATAGTTTATCTATGATCGCACAGACACATCAAGTGGATGTTTCTGAGGTGAGAGGCTTAAACAGTTTAAGTGGTGATACAATATTTTCTGGACAACAATTATTGATCCCACCGTCAAGCTAATGCGTATTCAAAAGCTATCTACAAGTTTGATCAACCAAATCGCTGCGGGTGAAGTTATTGAGCGACCAGCGTCAGTGGTCAAAGAATTACTGGAAAATAGCTTAGATGCAGAATCGAAAAATATCCGTGTTGAAATAGAAAAAGGCGGTGGCCAATTAATTCGTATCAGCGATGATGGCGTAGGTATTTGCAAACAGGATTTACCGTTAGCGGTGACTAGCTTTGCCACCAGTAAAATTTCACATTTAAATGATATAAGCACCATCCAAACCTTAGGTTTTCGCGGTGAAGCACTTGCCAGTATTAGCGCCATCTCTCGCTTTAGCTTAAGCTCAAAAGTTGTAGGACAGGATCATGCCTGGGTGATAAAGCTTGCTGGTCATGATGATGCTTTTCAATTACAGCCTTCAGCCTATTCGCAAGGATGTCAAATCGAGGTCCATGATTTATTTTTTAATACGCCGGTGAGAAAAAAATTCTTACGTGCGCCACGCACGGAGTTTGAGCATATCGATACTGTGGTTAAGCGCTTAGCTTTAAGCCATTTTGATGTGGGTATTGCTTTGCGGCATGAACAAAAGACTCTATTTGATCTTGCGCCGGCCAAGAATGATAGTCAGCGTGAACAACGTGTCGCACGAATTTTTACACAGGAATTTATACGTCAATCTGTTTTTATCGATCGGACTGCTTCGGATCTGCATTTGTGGGGGTGGGTCGGTTTGCCGGAGTTTATGCGTAGCCAGAATGATTTACAGTATTTTTATGTCAATGGCCGAATAATACGTGATAAAGTGGTACGCCATGCCATCGCACAAGCTTATCAAGATTTACTTTATCCTGGTAGGCAAGCTGCCTATGTATTGCATTTAGAGATAGATCCTATGGAATTGGATGTGAATGTTCACCCGATGAAGCAAGAAGTCCGTTTTCGACAAGCACGCTTAATACATGACTTTCTGTTTGACGGTGTGAGTAAAGCACTTAATAGAGAAAGTAAACAAGTTTCCCCCGTGTTTGAGCAGAATGATATTTTTAGCAATAAAACGCGACTGGCTGGGGGAGCGAAAATTAGTGTTCAATATGGTGATATACAAAAGGGATCTACCGTAGAAAACGTTTATCCTTTGGGAGAAGTTATTACTCAAATTAATGAACAATATATGTTGACCCGTTGTGAGCAGGGCTTAGTCTTATTTGATAGCAACGCAGCATTGCTTCACCTCACTTATAATCGTTTAAAGGAGGAGAGCATTCAATCCCGGCCATTATTGGTGCCGCTTAATTTAAATTATCATCAAGACGAGCTTGATCTGTTTCAGAAATACACAGGTGATTTACGATGCTTAGGTTTAAGTCTTGATCAAATTGGCGAGAATAGTATTGTTATTCGTGAGATCCCACGTTGCTTAGTATATGCAGATTTAAAAAAACTGCTAACGGATATTCTTCAGTATTTAAAACCCATTACCCCACTTGCTTTGTCTGAAAGCCATGCGCAAGAATTACGATTGCTTGTTGCAAAAAATAATTTGCCACAGCAAAAATTACAAGCTCAGGAAATGGATCAATTGTTACGCGACATTGAGCAATTGGATATGCCGCAAAAAAACAAGCTTGGACAAGTGATCTACAAGATCTTTTCAATTGCCCAAATGCAAACCTTACTCAATGGTTAGCCCAGCACGTGTCCTCTGTATTATGGGGCCAACCGGCGTAGGTAAAACGGATTTGGCGTTGGAAATTGCTCAGTCTTTGCCCTGTCAAATTATCAGCGTTGATTCAGCAATGATTTATCGTGGTATGTCAATTGGTACCGCCAAGCCAGATGCAAAAACATTAGCGCAGGTGCCGCATCACTTAATCGATATTTGTGATCCGACTGAACGTTATTCAGCGGTGCAATTTTGCCAGGCAGCTACAAATCACATTAAAAATATTATTGCTTCTGGTGATACACCACTCTTAGTGGGTGGCACCATGTTATATTTTCAGGCTTTGCAAAAAGGCTTGTCTCCTGTGCCACCGTCTAATGCTGAGATCCGTGCACAGCTTAGTGCGGACGCACAAGTGCATGGCTGGGAAGCACTACATCGGCGTCTAAGCCAAATTGATCCACAAGCAGGTGCACGTATTCATCCGAATGATCCTCAACGTATACAGCGTGCTTTAGAAGTTTATTTAATTGGCGGAAAGACACTGAGCCAGTACTGGGAGAGCACACAAAAAGTACCCTTAGCTTACGATATTGTTAATATTGTTTTAATACCGCAAGACCGTGCCGTTTTGCACCAGCGTATTGAACAGCGTTTGCAAAGTATGTTTGCAATAGGATTTATTGATGAAGTTGAGCAATTGTATCGCCAAGGAGATTTAAACTTAACCTGTCCATCGATACGTACGGTAGGTTATCGTCAGATCTGGCAATATTTAATGGGGGAATGTTCCAAGCAAGAAATGTCTGACAAAGCAATGTATGCCACCCGACAATTGGCGAAGCGGCAATTAACCTGGTTGCGAAAGTGGCAACGTCATTATGCCGATCTGCACATGATTGATCCGTTCAGCAAAAATTTGTTAGCTCGAACTATGACATTGTTATAAAAAAGGTGTCAGAATTTAGTAACCTAACTGTGATGAGTATATTCAACTTGTTTACATCCCGTTCAAAATCTTCATTAAAAAAATCCCTAATCTTCAACACCTTTTTAGATTTAAGAATTAAGCAGGTTATCCGATGAAGAACTTATCAGGATAAACCTGTCTTAGCGTTTGAGCCAGGGTTTTCTGGGTTAAACAAAGGATCTTTTTGAGGAGCAAGCTTAATGTTCATTAAAATTACTTTTATATTGTCCATGATGACATTTATGCTGATTCCAGTAGCAAATGCGCAAAACATAGAGGATCTTCTTAGAGATGCAAGCGAGTGTAACAGTGTAAATGATTGCCCCTCTGGCGCTTATGTTGTCGACAACACAGAAGATCTAAAAAAGATCGGCGACATTATATTTGACAAAATGGGCGGTATTACGATTTTTAATCACGATGATGTGCATGATGCAAACTACCCTGAGTTTTCTGATAATCGCTACGCTATTTTGCTGAAACCCTCTAATGATGACTATAGATATTATTTTTATGTAGGTTATTACACCCAATTGTTAGGACTCGGAGCAGAAGTTGGCGATGTTAAAATTGGCAATATGGGGGTGACCAACCAATGTTGGCCAACACTTTACGCAAGTGTTTCAGCTTGCCAAACGACCGGCGCTTTGAATAATTTTTGGCGGGGCGTTGAAAATCTTACAATAACGCAATCAATGCTTGGTCCTGGTGATCCTAATAATCCAATTCGAGGTGAGGGAGATGAAGCACAGACCATTTGGGCTGCTTCGCAAGCCGCGCCACTTCGACGTGTGCATGTACAAGGCAGTATGATACTTTGCGATTGGCGCAGGACTGAGGAATTCCAAGGGTTTCCTTGTGGTTTGGCCAGTGGCGGTTATATGGCGGATGTGAAAGTAGATGTGACGGTTACTTCCGGATCACAACAGCAATATTTCATCCGTAATACAAACTTGGATTATTTTAATGATGGCGTTTGGAATATGGCATTTGTTGGCGTTGAAAAAGTGCTTGGTGGCCCAATAGATATAATGCCACCTGCAGTTGTCGATCCTATTCAGGGTGGATGGCAGGTTTCTGATGAAGTGCCACCACAACTGGGCGTATCAGATTACCCTTTTACCATCGTTCCCAAAACGCCCAAAATCGCTGAAAAGCCATTTTTAATTTACAAAGAAGGGGTATATCACGTAAGAGTGCCGCAAGAAAAAGAAGACACGGTGGGTGTTTCCTGGGACAAAGGCAATGAGGATTGGGAAGATTTTGATGTTAATAATGATTTTATTGTTCTCACTGAAGAAAATTACATGGTGTTATTAGCAAGTGATAGTTATTTTAGACAAGTAGGCAATGTTTATGAAGTGCAAAATGGTAAGCACTTACTGTTTTTTCCTGGTGTTTATAATCTGATCGGCAAGACTATTGTTGTTAAAGAGGATAATACGGTTGTTTTAGGCATCGGTATGGCAAGCCTTATTTGTGGAGAACAGCCTTGTATTGACGTACAAGCGCGAGGTGCACGTGTCAGTGGTTTGATGCTGGATGCGGGAGCAAGTGTTGAGAGCATGTCAGAAGAAGAAGTCGATCGCTACGTTGCAAACAACACGACGTCACTACTAAAAGTAAGTCAAACGCTAGGAGATGAAACAATTTATTTGCATGATATTTTTTGTAGGATAGGCGGTGCAGCGAAAGTAGGCGTCGATAGATGTGTGCAAATTGACGCTGATAATGTTGTCGGTGACCATTTTTGGTTATGGCGAGCCGACCATGGTGTCGAAGGTGCAGGGCGTCCTGATGACAATATTGGTTGGTATGCCAATCCTTCAAATAAAGGTTTAGTTGTAAATGGTGAAAATGTTACTGTATATGGCTTATTCAATGAGCATCATCGTGGTTATCAAACACAGTGGCTCGGTGAAAAAGGGAATTTATATTTTTATCAGTCAGAGTTAGCTTATGATCCACCCAGTGAGCAAGTATGGGCACAAGCATGTACCGAAGGCAACAATCAACCCGGCAAAGGTTGTCCTTCTTATAAAGTCGCAGATGACGTTGAAAATCATTTCGCAGCGGCTTTAGGGATTTATAGTTATTTCCCGCATGAAGGGATAATTGCTGCGAATGCGATACAGGCACCAAGCGATCAGGATAAGGTGACTTTTGCACATGTTATGACTGCCTATTTAAACGGGAATGAAGACATAAAAGATCAAGTGAGTGGGATTAAAGCAGTTATTAATCGTGATGGTTGTCCTGCTGTTGGATCTTATGAAGATGTTGATTTAGAGGTTGCACCTGATCAGTCAACAAAGCGACACCTGCGTTCTGCACTAGGGCAGTATCCATTGCAGCTCTGTACTGATCCTAGTATTTGTCCGGAAGAGGGAAGTAATTCGGAACCAATGTCTCTTTATGCTTGTTCAGCGGATAATGGTGTGCTTGAACCTTGCTGTATGCTTCGTTATCCGATTGATGTAGAAAAGGTTTTGATTACTGTCGAGGTGGGTGTTAATTCGGATGTTACACTGATTGATGGTGAGGGTGAACGACGATTGGATGGCGGGAGAAGATATGAAAACATCGAAGTTGCATTAGGCATGTTTACCGTCAAGGATAATATCGGAGACCAAGTGTGTGAAGGTGAGATTAGTGGTGTGGCTGGCGAAGAGGGCACAATTTCTAACGAGACAGCGCCTTGTGAAGCTGAGGGAAATGTACTTAAAATACCGAAAGATCTAAATCAAGATGTTGATGGTGAAGAAAAAATTAAAATCATTGTGAAGGTTGGGGCTAATTCAGATGTGACACTCATTGATGATGATAGGAATGTGCAATCATTGTCTGGCGGGAGAGAATATAAAAATATTGAGGTTGCGATAGGTACCTTGACCGTCAAAAATGATGCTGAAGAAGTCGCATGTAAAGGTGCTGTTGATGAAGAAGGCACAATCACGCTTCCTAATGAGAAGGAGCCTTGTGAGGCTGATAGGAACACACTGACAGTACTGCCCGATTTAAATCAAGATGTTGATGATGAAGAAAAAGTTAATATCACTATTGTGGTGGGGGATAACTCAAATGTCACACTGAGGGATAGTAGGGACGATGATACAGGTACGTACTCATTTTCTACTGGGGGTATGTATATGGGCATCGAGGTTGCCGTAGGCAAGTTGTTTGTCACAAATACTGATACTGGGGAGCTAGAATGTGAAGGTGGAGTTGATGAAAATAGCAAACTGTATTCTTTCCCATCGTCTCCATCTCCGTCTTCGCCTTGTAGTGCTAATGAAGACGTTCTTACAGTAGACTTAAATCCAGATGTTGGAGAAGAAAAAGTTGTCATCAGAGTTGAGGTGGGGACTAACTCAAGCATTATCCTCGCGGACGAGAAAGGAAATGAGCATACACTCAACACAGGTGAGCATGGTGTTGAGGTTACGACAGGTAGCTTGACGGTTACAAATAAGGCGACTGGAGGAAAGGTATGTATCGGTGCTGTTGACAAGGACAGTGTGCTTACTCTTTTTGCTCCGCCTTGCCGCTCTGATGGCAATAAGGTGATAGTGCCGCCTGATTTAAATGAAGATGTTGATGATGAAGAAAAAGTTGCAATCAGAGTTGAGGTTGGAGAAAACTCAAGCATCATACTCGCAGATGAGCAAGGGGATGAACATACATTCAACACAGGTGAGCGTGGTGTTGAGGTTGCCATAGGTAGCTTGACGGTTACAAATAAGGCGACTGGAGGAAAGGTATGTATCGGTGCTGTTAACGAGGACAGTGTACTTACTCTTTTTGCTCCGCCTTGTGCCTCTGTGGGTGATAAGCTGATAGTGCCGCCTGATTTAAATGAAGATGTTGATGATGAAAAAGCTGAAATCACAGTTAATGTAGGGGGAGATTCAAGCATCACACTGACTGATGATGCTCGCGTTCCACATTCACTTGATACCGGCGAGCATGCAGTCGAGGTTGCCATAGGTAACTTGACGGTTACAAATAATATGACTGGAGAACCAGTATGTGTGGGTACTGTTGATGTACACAGTATACTTTCTCAAGTCACCTCACCTTGCAATGCGACTGGAAGTGTTCTTATCATCCCAGGCGGTTTGAATTCGGATGTTGGCGGAGAAAAAGCTGAAATTATAGTTAATGTAGGGGCTAACTCAAGCGTCACACTGACGGATAGTGCTGGTGTTACACGATCACTCGATACGGGTGAGCATACAGGTGTTGAGGTTGCCATAGGCGGTTTGGCGCTCATAAATAATGTGACCAGGGAAGCGGTTTGTGCAGGGATTGTTGATGAAAACAGCATCCTTTCTCTTTTTAATGCCCCTTGCAATGCGACCGGAAATGTCCTTATCATCCCAGGCGGTTTGAATCCGGATGTTGGTGGAGAAAAAGCTGAAATCGTAGTGAATGTGGGAGCTAACTCAAGCATCACACTGACGGATAGCGTTGGTATGACACAATCACTCGATACGGGTGAGCATACAGGTATTGAGGTTGCCATAGGTGGTTTGGCGCTCATAAATAATGTGACTAGGGAAGCGGTTTGTGCAGGGGTTGTTGATGAAAACAGCATCCTTTCTCTTTTTAGTGCACCTTGCAATGCGACTGGAAATGTTCTTGTCATACCGGCAGGCTTAAATTCCCCTGATGGTGGTGATACAGTGATGGTCATTATTGATTTAGGGGCTAATTCTGGGATTACTTTCAAATATCCAGGTGGTTCTCGCCAATTGCAATCCGAAGCCGGGCGAGGACTGTATGAAGAAATTTCAGTGACTGCAGGCCCATTTGAAATTCTTGATTATAGTGGTGCACAGATATTATGTGACGGTAGAATCGAGAATAATGGCACAGTCATCTTTGAACGTGCGCGATCGCAATGTACAGACATGCGTCCAGAGGGTAATCGGTTGATACTGCCGGGAGATTTAGGATCGGGAGGCCCAGGTGGTCCGGGTGGTGGTGAAGTTGCTCTTACCCTCGATTTTTGTTGACAGGGCTGGAAATAGGCATGGCTTTGAATTCACAGGCGCAGCGCCAGAGCCAAAGGAAGTTGCCGTAGGCGAATTTGAAATTTTAAATAGTCGTGGTGAAAATATATGTAACGGTGCCATTACTAATAACGGACAAATTAGTCTTTTCCCAGACAAGCAATCCTCTTGTATAGGGGTGGTATCACAAGGGAACGGTAGATTAGCATTACCGGCTGGCCTATAAATTTAAGCGTGTGGTTCGTAGAGATGGGGGGTAAACCCAAAATTTTGATTTGCCAGGTTATACAAATGATTTTATTGATGGGCCGTGCTGGGTTCGAACCAGCGACACATGGGTTAAAAGCCCACTGCTCTACCAACTGAGCTAACGGCCCTTTTTCAATAAAATCAAAGGCTTACAGAAATTTTTTGATATCCTTTAGCAAAGACTGTGGCAGTTTCGTGTTATTATATCTATATACAATACAAAATTCACGCAGTGCCTGCACTTTCTCCTGTAAACTATGGTCGTCATTTTTACAGTAATTTTCATTACATAGCAAGGTTGAATGTTCGTGCATTTTTACAGGCCTCACATACTCTAAATGCTGCAGCAGAAGATCTCTTGATTGCGACAGTTGAGATCCGTCTCCTAAGTATACCTGTTATCCTTCAAAGAGGGCACTTAAGTAAAATTTACCAATAATCCTGAAGTTTAGCTTTCCCCGCTCAAATTAGGCGGGACAGGTGGCGCCCAGATTGGGTGCCAAAATGCCCTCTTTGAAGGATAACGGGTATATAGTCGCTGTCGCGAAATTAAAAGCAGGCAAATTGTCTACTATTATTTCTAGTTAATGATTTTACAATCTGCCTTAGATTAAAACCCAAAATTGCACAATATCCTGATGACTCAGTATTCTTGTC
>JAZGGN010000197.1:0-2256 GCA_036480475.1 Gammaproteobacteria bacterium | reverse complement strand
TGCTCCTGGTGACAACACGGGTGGCTTGTTTGTGGTTGGTCATGTTTTGGCATGGCCACCGCTTTAAAAGCGTTGATACACTTCTTCTCGCCAGATTTTTATCCATGCGGGGGCATAGAAATCGAGTTTCACTTGGTTTGAGCGAATGTCGTGAGTGCCAATGGTTAAAAATATGCCGCTGTCATCGACGATGTCTGGGGGTAATGCCAAGGCCGTGGTGTCAATGGCGATGATAATTTTTTCGTTGTTGCCTCGAGCTAAGATTAAATGATGATTATCCATGTGGGGTTCTCCCTTTTTAATATCAATGATGATAAAGAGGGCGAACAAAGCACCTTGCGTGAGTGTATTAGACGACACTGTCGCCTAATAACACCGCTAAGTTCGCCCAACCTGTGAACGCACGCACACATTCGTCCTGAATAGGCGTCGTTTACAAACATGTTGCCGAACCTAAGCCATCAGTGATTGATGGCGTCGCGGTGCTGTATGTTGTTTACTGCTTGCCATCAGTGAGAGATGGCCATCCTGAGATAGGGATTTCTGCTGATATCGGCCATATCTTGCAATGCCCAGATAACCTGAGAACGCCAGATAATGGTGATAAATTTTAGAAAATACCCTGATTTTGTCTACGGCGGAGGCCGTGATATTATTATGAGTGTTCATGATGCTCCTTATTTGAAGTAAGGGGTTGATTGGAAAGTGTCGCGTGAGTATTTAAGTACTCGCGCGGGGCGCACCGTCTATGAATGAAAGCTGCTCGCCCTCGGTCACAAACCGTACAAAGTCTATTTGATCATATTTGCAAAACAATTACAAGCGTTTTTCTTAAATTTTTTATTCGCCCAAGGGTCTGAAGGTTGCGACTCCCCTGATCAGCCACGTAATTATCATTATGAAGTAGCGTCATTTAATGATTTTACGCAGTATAAAAAATTTAAACGTCTACCACATTATTACGTAATTTTTTGAAGATCTCATTGATTTGTTTTTCTTTGTCGGTCAGTTTGTCGCCGAGCAAAGTTTCAAGCAATGCACGGAAGTTAGTGTCTTGAGAAACCAGCAACGAGTTGGATGACTGTTATTCCGCTAGTGGGTCAATTTTGATGGCCACTAACACTTGCGTCGTTCTCCTTTGGAAACCTCATCTTGCTTGACTCGAGCGCTTGCGTCCAAGGTAGCGCAGAGAAAAGTGAAATAAAAAATTCCCCCCTTGCTTAACAAACTCAATTAGTATGAGTGCGAAGTATACATGTATAGATTCTATACTTGCAATTGAGAATGATTCTTGCTATCATTTAGTGTTGGCTGGCCGATCGGGATGGAGGCTAATATTATGAATTTATTTGAATCATTATAAATAAATTATAATATATATCAATTCATTAAAATTTATTGTTGACGTTTCTGCTGGATTATTGTAGAATAATAAGTCAATCGGATTATTTTGATATTTTGATGTTTTATATATGTCCAATTAGTTGAATTCGCTAGAAAAGAGTCGGCGAAGTATTATGCCTGGGCTAAATAGTGCAAAAAAAGCACTGTTAAAAGTAAAGGCATTGATTGTTGTAATTTTTAAGCTCTGAAAGTATTTGTCATGTTACTCACAGAAGATGTTCTTGGCTGAATTTATGAGTATTTTGTGAAGGTGAGTAAGTATGCCAAAAAAGAAGGAACACATTAGGAATATCAAGAGATTTTTAGATGATCTTCCACCTAGCCCTCTTGGATTATCTGAAAATAAGATGATAGATCTTAAGAATAAGCATGGAATCGCTAGTGCTTTAAGATATTTTGGCATGGGTAATACGAGTGAAGTTGCAACCCAAATTAGAGCCTCTCTTAATCAATTACAAAGCACTATTACCAGCGCTGACGGTGGAAAAGCGTATAGAAAGGCCCACGAAGCATTAGAACAACAATTAGGAGAGTTAAGACAGGTTGCAAAAAGAAAAAAACCAAGCACATCCGCAGTAAAGAGCAAAGATGGAAAATTAAGCCGCGCAAACAGTAAGTCTGAAACTCAGCCAAAAGGATCGCATGTAATAGATAGAGCGCAATTAAGAGAGGAAAGGGAAGCATCAGAAGCGAAGCAAGCGGCAGAAAAGGCAAAATTAGAAGCGGCAGCGGAGCTAAAATCATTGTCAGAAGAAACTAGTCCTGTAGAAGCAGTTACCAGTGCTGTGCCCTTACCCGCAAGCGAACAAGCCAGTCGTTCTATAGTTGCAGCGTCAGATAACCAAGCAGAAC
>JAZGGN010000196.1:0-3041 GCA_036480475.1 Gammaproteobacteria bacterium | reverse complement strand
ACAGTCCCCTGAGCACCAAGTTCCTTTGAAACCCACTCAAAAACAGTATCACAGTAATAGTCTAAGCCCCGTACTAAGCGCGGATTAACTTCGTAAACAATTTTAGCATCGTCTAAATAACCACACAATTTCTGGAAATGTTGTGCCGAAGTTTCATCTAAGTAATCCAACATTTTCGGCGCCTGCGCAATCAATTCCTGCATCATTGGCGCTTTACTATCGAGTAGGCGCAATGGGTTCATTTGTAAACGATGGCGATGATCTTCATCTAAGTCAGCCTGGTATTTTTGAAAATATGCTACCAGTGCTTCACGGTATCGCTGACGATCCGCCAATGACCCCAGCGAATTCAATTGTAAGGTAATTTTATCTGCCAAGCCCAAAGCACGCCAAAACCGTGCCGACATTAAAATCAATTCAGCATCAATTTCAGCGCCAGAGATTGCAAATGCTTCCACACCAAATTGGTGAAATTGCCGATAACGCCCTTTTTGCGGCCGCTCACGACGGAACATCGGGCCGCTATACCACAACCTCTGCACATTATGCCGTAATAATCCATGTTGTAAACAAGCACGCACACAACTTGCGGTGCCTTCTGGTCGTAAACTTAGACTATCCTCATTACGGTCAGTAAAAGTATACATTTCCTTAGCAACAATATCAGTGACTTCACCAATTGAGCGGGAAAAAAGTGCCGTTTGTTCAACGATAGGCACACGAATTTCCTGGTAACCATACGAAGTTATAATAGTACGCAATTGTGATTCTAAGTATCGCCAGTGAACAACATCTTCAGGGAGAATATCATTCATTCCCCGTACTGCTTGAATTTCTTTTACCAAATTTATCTCTGTTTTTCAACAGCCCCCGCTTAGGAGCGCGCACGAAATAACTTCCCGGTTTTGCATCTCATCTTCATACCATTTTGAATTTTTTCTCATTCGTGCGCGTTCCTTATTCAATCCTCTCAATTAGTGGATAATGTCTCTACTAACGTACCCATACCCTCTGTTGCCACTTCTGTGCCTGCGATTATTTCTGTATAGGGATCAAACACAGGATTAATCGTTAACAATTGCTTGCGTTCCCCCGAATAGGTCTTATACGAACTCCAAGCAAACGCAATTAAAACAATTAAACAAAGCACCATAAAATAACTTAGCCAACGAAACGATCGGCTTTTTAAACTATAGGAACTTCTGTAATATGTTCTTACTGGAGGAAGTTCAAGTATTGGTTCTTCTGCTAACCCCAATTGATTGAATGCCGCTACAATTTCGTCTGCGGCAATATTAAGCAGCTTCGCATAATTACGTAAGTAACCTCGAATAAAAACAAAATCAGAACGTCCTTCATAATCATCACGCTCTATCGCTTCGATAACCCGAAGACGCAGATTTAGCTTTTCTGCTATTTCTTGTATTTTTATGCCACGTTCCTCGCGTATCAACCGTAAACGCCGGCCTGGCCCAGTTAAGTTCCCTACATCCGTTTCCAAACCATCACTTGTACTAATATTCTTCATATTCATATCGATTCCCCAGCACTTAATAGTAAATACTCTCTCGAATCAGGAAACTCTTCTGATAACACGAAAGCATAAGACCCCAAATTCTCACTGCTATTATTTTTCATGGCTATATTATATCCAAGCCAAGCGGATTTCGCAGTAAGTGAAGCTGTTTTTTCATAGGCCTGCAAATAGCTGTGTGCCTGTTGGTATTTTTTCTGTTGATACCTCAACTCGGCCAATTGCAGCAAGGATGTTGGTCTTTTTGAGTCATGATTTATCGATTTAATAAAATATTCTTCTGCTTGTTTAAAATCGGATGTCAACATTGCACAGATCCCTGCGTTTTCATAAATACCGGCAACATTGAGATAATTTTGATCTTGTAATGCCGTATTAAAATATTGCTGTGCCTGCTGGTAATTGCCCTGACGACATAAAAATACACCATAGTTATTGAATGGCGCCCCTTCCCCTCCGGAATAACGCAGAGCCTTCTGGTAATACGCTTCAGCGAGCTCAATATCTCCAGTCGTTTCAGCATAATAGGCCATTGCCCCATTGGCCTCCGGCGAGTGGGGCGCTTGCTCTATCGCAGCAAGCAATTTTTGCTTGGCACGCACATTATTGCCAATATGAATATAACCCAAGCCCAGTTGAAGATTAGGACTGACTGTGTCAGCCTCTCTATCTTCACTCCCCTCATCCCTGGACGGTAGTACCCCTGTCGCACACGCCACGAACAAAGAAAAGACTAGAAAAAGCAGCAAAAATTTTATAGGGATCCGCATACCGTCTATACCCGTGATCTTTTAAAGAGGGTGCTTAAGGAACGTGCACGCCTTATCCTAAGCCATATCCTTGATGAGTATAACGCGAATGGTCTCCATAGCAAATCAGAAACGCAAGCCGACTATGCGCGAACCTCTTCTTGTGAGAGAGACTGCAACCGCCTGACACGCTGTGTTTTATCTTGCACCTTCCCTGCCAATAGCCCACAAGCGGCATTAATATCATCACCGCGTGTTTTGCGCACACTCGCAAATACCCCAGATGACAGTAATATTTTTCTAAATTTCTCAATTTGCTCCGAGGATGAACACTGGTATGGCGCCCCCTCAAAACTATTGAAGGGGATCAGGTTAACTTTAGCTGGCACCGCTTGCAAAATACGCGCCAATTCTCGCGCCTGTTCAATACTGTCATTAACATCCGCCAGCATCACATACTCAAAAGTGACTTTACGCCTGGGTTCATGCTCAAAATAATTTTTACACACCGCCAATAAAGCTTTAATCGGATATTTTTTATTCAGTGGGACTAAAGTACTTCGTAAGGGATCAGTCGGTGCATGTAAAGAAACGGCTAATGCCACCGGACTCACCTGCTTCAATTTTTCCATTGCTGGGATCACCCCAGAAGTGCTCAGCGTCACGCGCTGCTTAGATAAGCCATACGCTTGATCATCCAGCATTAAATTCATCGCGGCAACAACTGCATCAAAATTTAATAGTGGCTCACCCATGCC
>JAZGGN010000195.1:0-5527 GCA_036480475.1 Gammaproteobacteria bacterium | reverse complement strand
TAGGCGCTTGTTTGGCCGATGATATGGGCTTGGGCAAAACAATCCAAGTGATTACTCTGTTACTTATTAAAAAGCAGCAAGCTAAAAAAAATAAACGGCCTAGTTTGCTGATCCTGCCGGCTTCGCTATTATCTAATTGGAAAGCTGAATTACAAGCTTTTGCCCCTTCATTAAAGGCCGTGTATGTGCATGCGTCAGAAATGAGCAGCAAGCGGTTAGATGAAATGGCAGCCCAGCCTGAGCGCCAACTCCAGGGGGTTGATCTTGTCTTCACAACTTACAGCACTTTATTACGCCAACCCTGGTTACAGGAACAATTATGGGAATTGGTCGTTTTAGATGAGGCGCAAGCCATTAAAAATCCAACAGCACGCCAGAGTAAAGCCGTTAAAACCCTTAAAGGTCGCGCTCGTATCGCGCTGACAGGTACCCCGGTTGAAAATCGCTTAGGTGACTTATGGTCTTTATTTGACTTTCTATGTCCTGGGCTGCTTGGTTCAGCCGCACGCTTTAAACAATTTATTAAAGCGCTTGAGCAACAAGAACCCCAATCATTTGCGCCTCTAAGACAACTCGTACAGCCTTATATTTTGCGCCGACTGAAAACTGATCCTCGTGTTATCAGTGATCTGCCTGACAAGACAGAAGTGATCGCTTGGTGTACCTTAAGTACAACACAAGTCAAGTATTATCGACAAGTCGTTGAATCGTTATCGAAATCACTTCAAGAAATTGATGGAATAAAGCGCCGCGGTGCTGTGTTATCTTCGCTTATGCGTTTGAAGCAGATCTGCAATCACCCCAGTCAACTGTTAGATGATGATACATTTACCCCGAGCCACAGCGGTAAATTTTTACGTTTACGTGAGATCTGTGAAGAAATTGCTTCACGTCAAGAAAAAGTGCTAATCTTCACTCAATTTCGAGAAATCACTGCACCACTGGCTCAGTTTCTTGCCGAAGTCTTTGGCCAACCAGGGCTTGTACTTCATGGCGGCACCCCAGTGAAACAACGTAAAAAACTAGTCGATTGTTTCCAGAATGAGTGTGGATTTCCATTTTTTGTACTTTCACTTAAAGCTGCTGGCGTGGGGCTTAACTTAACTGCCGCAAGCCATGTGGTACATTTTGACAGATGGTGGAACCCAGCAGTAGAAAATCAAGCCACTGATCGTGCTTTTAGGATCGGTCAAAAGCGCAATGTTTTAGTTCATAAATTCGTATGCCGTGGCTCAGTGGAAGAAAAAATTGATAACTTAATTAATGAAAAAAGACAATTGGCAGAAGATGTGCTAACACACTCTGGAGAAGCCACATTAACAGAACTGGACGATAAGCGCTTAATTGAGCTGGTTTCACTTGACATAGAGCAGACACAATTTTAACCTTGAAGGCGATAATATTTTTAGAAAATTATTTTTAGTAACGTTATCTAATTAAATTTAGAAACAGCTTAGGAGAAAGTGATGGGATACAGTTGGGCACCTTATGTTCCTGTGGCAAAACGTCGTGAGCAAGCCTTGCGTGCAATGAATAAAATGAAAAAGAAAGGGGCTGACATACAACCCATCCATATTGAAGGTCGTAAGATTGCACGGAAATTTTGGGGTGAATCATGGTGTAGCCATATTGAATCTTTCAGCGACTATGAAAATCGTCTACCACGTGGTAGAACCTATGTGCGCAATGGCTCTGTTTGTCATTTGGCCATTAACAACAGTCTAGTTAATGGCATTGTATCTGGTTCACAGTTATATAACGTCAACATCAAAATCAAGCCATTACCCAAATCACAATGGCAGGCCATCAAAAGTAATTGTTCTGGAGAAATTGGTTCACTATTAGAATTATTAAGTGGACAGCTTTCTGATAAAGTCATGGCGGTTGTTTGCGATCCTCATCAAGGTCTTTTCCCGCTGACAAAAGAAATTGAGTTATCCTGTGATTGCCCAGATTGGGCTATCATGTGTAAGCATGTTGCGGCTGTCTTATATGGTGTGGCCAGTCGTTTGGACCATAGTCCTGAACAATTATTTCATTTGCGCGGCGTAAATCATGAAGAGCTTGTTGATATACCTTCAGTGGTAAGTCGAACCATAAATGATGGGAAAGCAAGTCGGCGTCGTATTTCTGATGACACGATATCACAGGTATTTGATATTGATTTATCTACGCCAGAGGCAGGAAAAAGTAGTGCCGAACTTGATATAGAAAATGACATGACTTCACAACAGGATATAATAAAATCTTCACCTAACAGAGTAGTGACTAGTAAAAGAAAGCAACGTATTCAAATCACTAAAAAATCAGGCGTTAAGAGCACAAAAAAACAAACATTGCTTTCAAATAAAGGAAAAAAGAGCAAAGTACAGACAGTCACCTCAACGGTTTCATCGCCAACATCAAAAAAACTACAGCGAAAAATAACTCAGAAAAAAACTGACCTCCCTAAATACTTAAGTGGTTATGGTTTACGAAAGAAGCGTCTGTTGTTGTCCCTGACTCAATCTGAGCTTGCGACACTTATTGGTGTTAGTGCATCCACAATATCTCGATGGGAGTACAAAGGTCGAAAAAAACTGAGATTACAGCAGAAAGTGTTAGATAAATTGTATAATCTCTGAGAGATAGATGCTGGCAAGGATAGTCGTAGAACGATAAGATTGTCGTCTTGGCGATCCCACTTAATTTAAGGATGAGTTGAATGTATCACGAGATGGCGATACATATCACTCTGAGACAGATCCCTGATGACAAAACAAATAAATACATCATCGCCCAAAGAAGCACTCAAAAATATCTTTGGTTACTCAAGTTTCAAAGGGAAACAAGAGGTGGTTGTCATGCAATTGCTGGCAGGAAAAAATTGCTTAGTGATTATGCCCACAGGGGGTGGAAAATCGATCTGTTACCAACTGCCCAGCATTTTACGCCAAGGTACGGGTATTATCATTTCTCCCCTCATTGCATTGATGCAAGATCAAGTTGGGAGCTTATTGCAAAGTGGTGTTAAAGCAGCTTTTATTAACTCCTCACTAGCCCCTGATGAAATAAGTACCATAGAGCAACAACTACTCAAGCAAGACTTAGATATATTGTATATTTCTCCTGAGCGGTTAATCACTAATCGTATCTTACATTTATTACAAAACGTACCATTGGCCTTATTCGCTATTGATGAAGCACATTGCGTCTCTATGTGGGGGCATGATTTCAGACCTGAGTACCGTAAGCTCACTATATTGCAACAGCGATTTCCTAATGTCCCTAGGATAGCACTCACAGCGACCGCAGATAAAGCCACTCGTCAAGAAATTCAACACAACTTAGAAATTGGATCTGATCCATTTATATCCAGCTTTGATCGTCCAAATATTAGATACCAAGTTTCAGAGGATGGATCGTCAAGACAAGCTTTATTAGATTTTATTAAACAAAAACATCCAGGTGAAACAGGGATTGTATATTGTCTATCCAGAGCAGGGACAGAGCGTAATGCCGAATGGCTTCAAGGTAAGGGATTGAATGCACTGCCCTATCATGCACGATTATCTAAAGAATTACGCAAGCACACCTTGGAACGTTTTTTAAGAGAGGAGGATATCATCGTTGTGGCAACAGTAGCCTTTGGTATGGGCATAGACAAACCCAATGTTAGATTTGTTGCACACCTGAATCTTCCTAAAAGCATTGAAGCTTACTATCAGGAAACAGGGCGAGCAGGTCGCGATGGCTTGCCTGCAGATGCTTGGATGAGTTACGGCTATCAAGATATTTTGATGCTGCAACGTATGATTGAAAGCAGCAATGCTGACGAGCAGCGAAAAATTGTTGAACGCCATAAGTTAGAAGGCATACTTGGTTATTGTGAAGTCACGACTTGCCGCCGCCAAGTATTGCTTAATTATTTTGGTGAATGTTTAACCAAGTCTTGTGGTAACTGTGATATTTGTTCATCCCCCGTTGCCACTTGGAATGGATCTGAAGTTGCACAAAAGGCGTTATCCTGCATTTATCGTACTGAGCAAAGATACGGTGTTCTATATTTAATAGACGTTTTGCGTGCTGAAGATAATCTAAAAATTCAAGAACGAAATCATCGTGAACTCAGTACTTATGGTATTGGTAAAGAATTAAGTCAGAGACAATGGATCTCCGTCTTTCGGCAATTAATTGTTCAAGGTTTTGTGACGGTTGACTATACTGGTTTTGGTGGACTAAAACTTAGCTTAACAGCACGCACACTACTTCGAGGTGAAACCACATTAACTTTGAGGAAAGATATTGAACCTAAATCATGGAAAAAACAAAAAGCTTCAATTGAACCTGATGGGAAAGATAAGCACTTATGGAATACACTCAAAAAGTTCAGATACAAGCAAGCAGAGCAGCAAAGTATTCCAGCCTATTTTATTTTTAATGACGCAACCTTAGTAGATTTAGTAAATAAGAAACCGACTCAAACCAAACAGTTGTTAAGAATAAATGGTTTGGGTCAAGCCAAGGTATCCAAGTATGGCGCAAGTCTTATTGCGCTGATAAAAGCACATTAGAAGATCGAGGTGTGGTGTGAGAGAGTAGACCGAGGTCCTCTAGCCGCTTAGGTTAAGGTTTGTTTTGTCTGTTTGCTACCTGGTTTCCCGGTAGTGCCACAATATATTAACCCTACGTCTATTGTTCCCCAGCCCCTCGTTAGAACCGCATCGTGCCCAATTAAGGCAATGGGCTCACGACAGATCTCTTCACTTGCTGCGAGTGACTAAAACAGCCGGTGATACACTCTTACCGCTGGTGGCGGGTGCCTTTGCATGAATCCTGCAAATTTCGCCCGTGTAAACGATTTCTTTTGGCTGCGCCGATTTAGCCAGTAAAACATTATACCTATCGCACGGTAGACAAATGTTGCTACCTGCTTTGTATTGAAGGATACGCCATAATATTGGATATGCCCTTGTAATTTCTTACAGAAGCTTTTCCATATCGTATGCGTATCTCCTTTATGTCTGACTGACCTTGCCCATTCATTTACCTTCTTTAGTTTAGCCCGTAGGCGTTTCCCCTCCGTTTTAACCTTTGGGATTTTACAGCCTTTTTGCGACCGTCCCCAGTAGAAGGTAAATCCGAGAAAATTAAATGACGTCGCTTGGTTCTCTTTTCGATTAAATTGAACCATCTTCGTCTTTTCCTCGTTCATCCGTAGCTTAAATTTCTTTAGTCGTTTGCTCAGGGCATCTTTGATGCGCTCAGCATCTGTGCTGGTCTGGCAACATATCACCAGATCGTCACTGTAACGAAATAATTCAACTTTACCACGACAATGAGCTTTTACGCTTTCTTCAAACCACGTGTCGATCACATAGTGAGCAAGTATGTTCGACAGGATCGGGCTTACACAACTCCCTTGCACCACCCCTTCTGTCGAGACAGTTAGTTCGCCTGACGTCAACACCCCTGCTTTAAACATCCTTATTATATATCGAATAAATTGTTCGTCCTTAATCTTTATTCGTAGTATTTCCTCCAGTAC
>JAZGGN010000194.1:0-5417 GCA_036480475.1 Gammaproteobacteria bacterium | reverse complement strand
CACCACCATTCATGATGCTTTTCCCCATAGCAATGATTTCATCGGCATTGATGAAGGAAAATCCACCGCCAAAGATATCGATACCGCCACAACCGGCACTATAGCTGGGGAGTTGTATTGAGGCGAGTTGCGCATTTTGGCTTCTGGTACGCATGTACAAGCTACCGCCGGTATAAAACCCTGATTGCTGGCCTTGATACACACTGGCACCGGTGACGTTGGAAGTCATACCCAGGCCATCAAAAAATTTGCCTAAATCTGTGTTGATGGAAGCTGTCGCAGTGTTTGCAAAGAAGCATAGCATGCTAAGGGCCAAGGTGGACAAGCGCTTTATGTGATTCATATTGGTATCCTTAATTGATTGCTGGTATCAAATTGCTGCTGGACTAAGCGCTCTTCGGCTGGGATTAATTGTTCAATTAAGCGTTGCAGTAAGATGTCTTCAGTCACTAAGCCAAAGGCGATGGGTATGATGGTTCCTGTATAAGGGTTGGCAGCATAGACCGCAGGGACAACCGGCACATTGAGTTTTTCGGCCTGCTTATGGTTGAATTCAGGCTGTGGGTAGTCTGGCAAGATACCACCATCTAAAGAGATGGCAATGACTTCAATATCATAACGAATGGCAAATTGTTTTAGGATCGGTGCAAAGCGATGACAAACGGGACAATCTTCTCTAAAGAAGAATAATAATCCTGTGCTATCTGCAACGATGTCAAGGGCCACAAGCTGTTCTAATTGGGCTTGCTCATTTAGAAATTTTCGACCTGGAGTGTTCGTCGGTTGGAGTATGCTGAAATCCAGCTCAGGCTCAGATAGCAAAGTCTGTTGCCAAACCTTGGAAAATTGACTGGAATGATCAGCCATCAGGTTTTGCAACTGAATATACTGGGCAATGTTATCTTGATTGGGATCGAGTATGGCACGGTTGAGTGAGTTTTGTATGACGGCTTGTAATTTTTCCATGCGCTCATTGGCGTTAGTTGTTGGTTTAGGTGGTGGGGTGGCGGACTGTTTTGAGTTTTTTATGGGATCGATGTACCAGGACCAGCCGGTACCGGCAGTGGGGTCGAAGTTTTGGGCGTGCGTGATGGGCGCGAATAATATTAAACTGCATAAAAGTAAGATTTGTTTTTTGTGGAAGTTTTTTATTAGATAAATCATGGTGTTTATTGCAGGTTGATTTTAGTTGAATTGTTAAGGCAAGTGATTATCTAGTAATTTTTATGATTGCATAAGGCTGACGATGAATCGATATTTATGTAGTGACTTGTAGTCGTAATGCTAACGGATGTTTAATAAAAATTATGGATAAATTATGCTTTTATAAAGTTTACTTTGTTATTTATAAGATGTTTTTCTGCATAAAATTTGCAGGGCAATCCAGTAAAATTTCTAATCAAATCGATGCATAATAATTGTAAATATCTTTCCTCAGATTGATTTATATTGATAAATTTTCCTCTGTGAAAGTAACCCGCTCTTAATTCAAATAACTGTTTAATATGTAATTCTTTTTCTATATATTCTTTTGGTCTATTATAGTGCCTTGATAATTCTTCTGTGCATTCGGGTTGCTTGTATATTTTTCCATATATACATTCTATGGCCATGAAGTAAAAAGAAAATTTTTCATCTGGCTCACTATTGGATGCTGTTTCAATTAAAGATAGTGCTCTTAGTATTCTGTTTTTAGTGTCACGATTAATGCTCGCAAGCTTATTATTGATTTCAGATAACTCATCTTTGTTATTGGCATGTATGCCTCCAATCTCATCAGGTCTACGATATGTTAATTGTGTAAAGGCATATTGTTCCCTTGTATTCACATTTATAATGGCTGAGCAATATTTTTCATGAGCAATATTATTTCCAAATATCATCTTCATGAATCCTATTTCTTGATTCAACAAAATTTCCTGACTAAGAATTTCTTTGTCACATTTGTCACTTTTCATATCATTATAATTATATAAGGGAGTAATTAACACAATGATATGTTTATCCTTTGGCAAAGATCTTTTTATCTTCTCAAGTACTGGTTCTGTACCATCATCCTGCTTGAGGTTCATATGATAGAAAGTTTGTTCAAACTGAAAAGGGCCGTTAAATGTAGCAATTTTAATTCTTTTGCCATTCAAGATCTCTTTTTCAATGTTATCGACAAGTCTTTTAAAGACTTCTTTTTTAAAACAGCGTAGACCAAGTATTGAGTAAACTCTAAATAGTATATGTTTACATTGCCATTCTCTAGGCATAAATTCGAGAATTTGTTCTATTGGATCCTTTGAATTAGAATCATCAATCATATTAAAAACTCCTTTAATTTAAAGGATCATCACTTATCTTCGTTATCTGCAACTCTATTCAAAACTTTAATATTCCATTACCTCTGCCGATAACGAACAAAACAGCTAGAAAGATAGAAAGCATAGAGTTATATTCATGGCCGTTTTGCCTCAATATTCCCAACAAGCTCAGACGCATCAGGCAAACTGATTTGACTATGCAATTCGGCAAACAAAGGACTAAAATCAATTTTCTCAAAATCAATGCGCATCAACTGCTCCGGTGTGAACCCGCCACACGAAGGCTCTTCTGCCGTCCCAAAGCCTAAGCCCAACTGTCTTTCCCGAGCTTGTGATTGCATTAAAAAAGCTTGTGTGTTATCAAATACGCAATGACCTCTCTTATAACGGAGACACACCCCTAAAACTCGTTCAGCACAAAAACGACCGACATAAACCGCCAATCCTTTCTCTTTCGCCTGGCCTAACTGACGCTCTTGGGCATTACAACTTGCCAAGCCTAAATCAAATCCCCAACCTCTATCAGCACAACAATTTTTAAAACCAACAGGTATCTCAGAGCATGCCATCGCATCCCCACTGTAAATGCGGATATCGGGATCCATCGTTTTTATCCCTTGATCAAGGGCAGACAATATACTAACCGTCGCTTCAAAGTCCGCATCAAAGGTGGTATCCGGATCGGTGCAGTCACCCTCCAGGCAAAAAATCTCGCTGCTGCACACCGTCGTCTCATCCGGCGTGCATTGTGTTTGTGCGCAAGCCCAAGTTTGCGTAGTAATGGCACAACCCTCTGTTGTGCCTTGTTGACAAGTCGCCCCAATTTGCTCACAGCCTTGCTCACGTAAGCTTGTACACGTATCAATGGTGTCGGCACAGGAATAGGTTAATTGTTTAGCCCAATAGTCGCGCGTAATAGATACACCATCAATGATGCGTGTTTGTGGCCCTTCAATACAAACGGCAGGCTCAGTTAGACGACAAGAGGATTGGCTTGCTAAGGGTGCGCAATTGTCTTGCCATGTATCTTGTGGTGGGAATGTGGACTCAATTTGTAATTTCACCGTAACGGTAGTACTGGTACTAACTGACATGCTCAGCACGGTCACTTGAAATCCCATGATGGGATCATTGCAAGTGGGCGCTTTCGTCATTTTAAAACCTATTGTGGGAGAAGCACTCGCCAATACACTGAGCGTATCGCAAGCACCAGTTTGATAAAGTGGTGAAACACTGACTCTACTACCGAGTAGCTCATTACCACCCGAGGTATATAACAATTGACCGCTGGCTAAATCCACCCGAAAGCTAATGACCTGAGCAGGCATATTCAGCCATACGGTACGGGTGGCACTGACTGCCAGCGTAAGTGTTTGTGTGTCTTGCTGCACTTGCCCAGGGATAACACTCAATGTTTGCGTACAAGTGATTGGATCTAAAGTGTTGCCCACCTCACAAGTGCGATACGTATAAGTGGTTTCACACAAGGAGGGCAGCGTTTGACAAGGCGTAGTCCCCCCTAGAATATCCTGTGCCTCTTCAAAAATTTCTTCACTTTGCAGCACAGCCGGATCATTATCATCAATCGTAAATTCGGGGCGCTGATCAGAGCTTGCTATTATCGCTAGTGCACCCTCATTCTCCTGTAGGGTATCCCGACCAGCTAAATCTAAATCAGCATCAATAAGCTCACTCTCTCGTGGATTATCTGTCGTGAACCCAGGCACATCCTCAGCACCATAGCTCAGTGTAATATTGGTGCCAGCAACATGGGCGCTTTGTGCATACTGTAGGGCTTGCTCATAGGCGTCCTCCTGGGAAGCTGCCCACACGCTAACAGGTAGACTTAGCAAGCTTAAACAAAATAGTGTTTTTTTTAAGAAGACCATGTTCCAATCCTGTCTAATAACTGTCTGGCGACATCCTGGCTATGCTCACCGTGTTTGACCATCATTTCAAGCAAAGTATTCATCCCAACATTGCCTGTGACTTTATCAAAATCAGTATCACTGTTAGCCACCACCAAAGTTGGCACTTGGGTGATGCTGAATTTCTTAAACAAAGTCGGGTCGATGGCAAGTCCCCCTTGCTCATCCGTCAATAGGCTCGCAACCTTTTGTTGGGTTTTAAGCAGTGAGTCTTGATGCAAACCACGAACAATCACCGGAATATCCAAAAATACTGCTTGTGCAATCCAAGCTTGTAAACTCTCATCTGGCATTGCAAAAGAAACAAACAGGATTGGCCCTTGTGTTATTTGATCGCTCGCGGGAACTAAGGCTTGCAATTGTTCCAATACGTTACTTCCATCAATGTTCACGGTTGTATTGATGGGGTTCTGCGTCTGACGCACTAGATCTTGCGCTTCGCTCAAATAATCTGTGAGTGATCCTAATGCAGTACCATGAGTCAATACAATCAGGCATAAACCCATGACCCATTGACTCACCGCATAATATTGCGATTTCGTTTTCATAATTTTTCCATTAAAAGGCACAGCAGTTGCGTTTGCGCCATACTAAAAATCCAAAATGTTCCCCCTTAACGGGAAACTCCTTGCCCGAACCCCACAACACACTGCTGTGCCCAAAGGCATAACCATCGGAGCGGACTGGATACGTCATTTGCGCCCGATAAGTAGAGGCTCGCATCACCGGCTGCCAATAAGGCGCACATAATTGATTTGAATTTTTATTTGTAGCCGTCCCCCACAACAATCCCTCTCGGTGTAACTTATAAGTCATGCGCTGCACCAGTAATAAACTTGATTCGATATGGCCATTGTCAAAGGGCACATTGCCTGTCAGTGGATAGATGGAACCTTGACAACCCGCACACCAAAACAGGTTATCCAGTGACAATTTAGTATTGGCAGCCACACAATCTGCCGCGCACGCTGCTTGGGCAACTATGTTGGCGAACAATGCTACTTCTGGACTTAAGATGAAACTCAACTCATCGTTATTCCATAAAGGGTCAAGTTCAGTGATATAGGCGATATCAAAGGTATCTGTTTCAACACAGATGAAGTCGATTAAAAGATTAAGCCAGTACAGTAAGGGATAAACATACCAATGCACGTGATACATGCGTGTTGGACGGTCTTCA
>JAZGGN010000193.1:0-4383 GCA_036480475.1 Gammaproteobacteria bacterium | reverse complement strand
AAGTTTTAGATTGTGGTAATTCTGGCACGGCGATGCGACTTCTGACAGGGATCCTGGCAGCTCAGTCATTCGACAGCACCTTAACGGGTGATGCGTCATTAACAAAACGACCGATGCAACGTGTTATCAATCCATTGGGACAAATGGGCGCTAAAATCACGGCTGAGGATGGCAAAGCGCCGCTTTTTATTCGCGGTGGACAATCGTTACAAGCGATCCATTGGGCCATGCCAGTTGCTAGTGCACAAGTCAAATCAAGTCTACTATTGGCAGGGATGTATGCACAGGGGGAGACTGTGATCACTGAGCCAGATATTACGCGCGATCATACGGAGCGAATGTTGGCCAGTTTTGATTATCCGGTCAATACGGAAAATAATGGCATTCGCCTTTGTGGGGGAGGGATCTTAACAGCAACCGAAATCAAAGTACCGTCTGATCTATCTTCTGCTGCATTTTTTATAGTGGCCGCGATTATTACTCCGGGTTCGGATATCCTGTTACGAAACATTGGTATCAATCCGACCCGTACTGGCGTGATTGAAATATTACGGCTGATGGGCGCAGACATAAAAATAAATAATGAGCGTAATTTTAATACTGAACCAGTGGCTGATATTCGGGTACAATACAGTAAATTACACGGTATTGAGATACCGCGTCATTTGGTGTCTTTGGCCATTGATGAGTTCCCGATATTATTTATCGCTGCGGCTCAGGCGCAAGGCGAGACTGTATTACATGGCGCGCAAGAGCTACGTTTTAAGGAAAGTGATCGGATCCAGGCCATGGTGACAGGCTTACAGAGCTTGGGGATTAAGGCACAAGCACTAGACGATGGTGCGGTTATTTCCGGTGGTGTTTTTGACGGTGGCGAAGTGGATAGCCAGGGTGATCATCGTATTGCTATGGCTTTTGCTATGGCTGGTATTTGTGCGAAACAACCAGTAAAGGTGCACAATTGTGCAAATGTGGCCACATCTTTTTCAAATTTTATAGATAGCGCTCAAAATTTAGGTGTGGATATTGTAGAGGAGGAGAAATGAGTAAAACAGATCCAGTTGTTACCATTGATGGTCCAAGTGGCACGGGTAAAGGTACCGTATGTCAATTACTGGCAAAAGAATTAGGTTGGCACCTTTTAGATAGCGGTGCTTTGTATCGCGTGTTGGCGTATGCTGCTAAGCAGCATGATGTTGATTTTAACAATAGTGAAGCACTTGAGGTCCTTGCCGCACACTTGGATGTGCAATTTAAAATGGCAACTAATGAGGGTGGGGTATCCATTATTCTTGAGGGTGAAGATATAACAGATGCAATTCGCAGTGAAGAATGTGCTAATAACGCCTCTATTATTGCGGTTATTGCTGGTGTGCGTAATGCTTTACTGGATAGGCAGCGGGCATTTTGTGAAGCGCCCGGATTAGTCACAGATGGTCGGGATATGGGAACAGTTGTATTCCCTCATGCTTTAGTCAAAATTTACTTACAGGCAAGTCGCGAAGCGCGTGCTCACCGGCGTTGTAACCAGTTGAGGGGAAAAGGGATAAATGTTAACCTTGCGGGGGTTTTGGAAGAGCTGGACAAGCGTGATGAGCGTGACAGCGCGCGCGCTATAGCGCCACTGCGTCCGGCTGAAGATGCAATTATTGTAGATACGACGAATATGAGCATTCAACAAGTATTTGAGCATACCTTAACGGAAATTCAGTCGCGTTTGCTAAAGCAGGCGGGGTAACTGATATATTAGGGATAGCGGGTATAGTATAGGTGTGGCTGTGACGTGTCGCGGCCATCGTTTTTTTAGCCTGTAGTTACGGGCTAGTCTGGATTGGGGAGTTGATATCACAAAGGTGTCAATTCCCGGATCCGGGTTAACATTTTTGAGCATGTATTAATGAGTGAAACATTTCCACAATTATTTGAAGAAAGTATGGCTAAGGTGAATATGTCCCTTGGCGCAATTATCACAGCCAAAGTCGTGGCTATCGGTTCTGACTATGTCACATTGAGTGCAGGACTTAAATCCGAAAGTATTGTCCCATGTAAAGAGTTTTTAACCGAAGAAGATGAAATGGAAGTTGCCGTTGGCGACGAAGTGGAAGTGATGCTTGATGCCGTTGAGGATGGTTTCGGTGAAACTATTCTTTCGCGCGAAAAAGCTAAGCGCTTACAAGCTTGGCAGACATTGGAAAAAGCACAAGAAGAAAAAGAGACAGTGACCGGTACTGTCACTGATAAAGTTAAAGGTGGATTTACCGTTAAGATCGGATATGTGCGTGCTTTCTTACCAGGGTCACAAGTTGATGTGCGTCCTATGCGTGATTTGTCCTTCCTTGAAGGACGTGAATTACAGTTTAAAGTGATTAAAATGGATCACAAACGCAATAATATTGTTGTGTCTCGTCGTGCAGTACTGGAAGAAGAAAGCAGTGCAGAACGACAAGTCTTACTCGAATCCATAGAAAAAGGCCAGGAAATTACGGGGATTGTTAAAAACCTCACTGACTATGGTGCATTTATTGATTTAGGTGGCATCGACGGTTTACTGCATATCACGGATATATCGTGGAAGCGGGTACAGCATCCTTCTGACGTATTGAGTGTTGGTCAGGAAGTGAAAGTTGTTGTATTGAGTTTTGATAAAGAGCGCAAGCGTGTTTCTTTGGGAATGAAGCAATTGGAAGGCGACCCATGGAAAGATTTAATTGCTGCGTATCCAGAAGGAACACAGTTGCATGGCAAGGTGACCAATATTGCTGATTATGGTTGTTTTGTTGAAATAAAAGAAGGCATTGAAGGCTTAGTCCATATGTCAGAAATGGATTGGACTAATAAAAACATCCATCCTAGCAAAATTGTGCAGCAAGGCGATGAGATTGAGGTGATGGTACTTGAAATAGATGATGAACGTCGTCGTATATCTTTAGGAATGAAGCAATGTACGCCTAATCCATGGGAAGCTTTTTCAGCAACGCACCAAAAAGATGATGTTGTTGAAGGAAATATTCGCTCTATCACTGATTTTGGTGTTTTTATTGGTTTAGATGGCAAAATAGATGGTTTAGTGCATTTGTCAGATATTTCTTGGTCAGAGACTGGCGAAGAGGCAGTGAAGTTATATAAGAAAGGTCAGACTGTCAAAGCAAAAATTTTGGCGATCGATCCGCAACGCGAAAGAATTTCCTTAGGCATAAAACAATTAGACTCTGATCCTTTTAGCCATTATCTACAGGAACATGATAAGGGGAGTTTGGTGAGTGGTCGGGTTATCGAAGTTAAAACGGATCACGCTCTTGTTGAGTTGGAATCAGATGTGTTAGGGTTTTTGGCGATTTCTGAGATTGCAAGCGAAAAAATTGAAGATATAAATAAAGTAATAAAAGTTGATGATAATATTACTGGCATAATTTTGAATGTGGATAAGAAAAATCGTATGTTTAATATATCTATCAAAGCAAAAGATGCGCGGGAAGAAGCAGAGTCACTATCTAAATATACAAAAGAAGATGAAACTCATAAAAAGACGACGTTGGGCGATATACTTAAAGGAAAAATGATTGACAAGGCTGACGAGAGTGACGAGGAAGAAGGTAAAAAATAGTAGAGTTTTTTATCTGATGTCAGAGGTTTAGGAGCGGTTAAAACCCAACGGGTATAGAGGCTGCTTTTTCTAAGGCCATGGGAGAAAGTTTGATGCGTATTTTATCTATCATTATTATCATTTTGTTACTGATTGTTGGTGTTAGCTTTGCGGCACTTAATTCTGAGCCAGTGACGATTAATTTTTATGTGAGCGATTTTCAAATTCCTTTAGCCATTATTGTGGTTGCTACACTTGGCTTGGGGTTTTTTTTAGGAATCATGATTAATTTTTTTAAAGTTATTCAATTGAAACGCGCATATCGGCAGTTGAAAAAATCAGTAGGAGATCATAAGGAACCGTCATGATACAACTTCCCTGCAACCGCTTTTTCTAGACCCGTCAAAGAGGGCACTTAAGTAAAATTTACCAAGTACCTTGAAGTTGAGCCTGTTTGACGGGTAACGGGTCTAGATTAAAGCTTCATTTAAAGAAAGAGATCTCGGGGGCTTGCGGCCGAATTGTTGGGAAAGAGTATGAATGGTTATTAGAGCTGGATTGACGGCACTAGTAGATTAAACTTGGAAAAAGCAGGGGTCAGCGATGGTAAATTCTTGGCTGTTATTACTTCCTATAGCGGCTGCATTTGGGTGGATTATCGGTCGGCGTAAGAGTGCGGCTGATAAGCAACTTAAGCCATTGTCTCATGAGTATTTTGTAGGGTTGAATTATTTACTGAACGAGCAACCAGATAAAGCAGTTGATGTGTTTGTTAAGTTATTGGAAGTTGACAATGATAC
>JAZGGN010000192.1:0-8154 GCA_036480475.1 Gammaproteobacteria bacterium | reverse complement strand
ATCACCTCATCATAGATGGTGTGTCGTGGCGTGTGCTATTGGCAGATCTATGGACGTGTTATCAAGCAGCTTTGAGTGGAACAAAAATATTACTACCCAACAAGACACAATCTTATCAAACATGGAGCCAAGTTTTAGGCCACACAGCACAAACACCTACAATACAACGACAAAAAGAGTATTGGCAATCAGTAAACACGGCCTCATTTTGTATTCCAACTGACAAGCCTACTGATACAAACAACGAAGCATGTGCAAAGACAATCACCGTATGTTTAAGTCAAGCCGAGACCCAGCAACTGTCATTGCAATTATCGCAAAACGACCACCTGCAAGTGGTGGATATACTGCTGGCAAGTGTTGTGCAAGCGTTAGCGCAATGGGCAAAACAATCACACGTCTACTTACACATGGAAGGGCATGGCCGTGAAATCATTGATGAGGAAATAGATATCTCGCGCACAGTGGGATGGTTTACCACGATTTACCCCATGTTATTTAGCTTGAGCACAGACAAGCAAGATTTAACCACACTTATCAAGATGGTGAAACAACAGTTACACAGCCTACCAAACCATGGCTCAGGCTATGGCTTGCTGCGTTATTTAAACAACGACAAACAATGTGCACGACAATTACAAGCTCAAAATAAAAATTTAGTGAGCTTTAATTACTTAGGGCAGTTTGATTATGCGTTTAAAGAAAATGGTGGCTTTCAATGTGTAGGCCAGCCAGTCAATTTACTTAGTGGGCCAACGAATCTCCGTTGCCATATGCTGGAAATTACGGCTTGGATATATCAACAGCAATTACACATTGCTTGGCGCTATAATAAAAACTGGCATCAGAATGACACCATTGAACAGTTAGCACAAACGTGTCTACAGCAGATAAGCACCTTTGTTCGCACACAACCATCACATGCTTTGGTCTACGCAGTGCCAGCAGATTTCCCACTGATAAAATTAACCCAACAACAATTAGATAAACTCACTGACCAAGCTTTCAGCATTGATGACATTTGGCCATTGTCGGGGATCCAGCAAGGATTATTATTTCATCACTTATACCAGAATAATCAAGATACCTATCAGGTTCAAGTGAGCTGGCAAGATAGCCACGGCTTAAATCTTGCCCTATATAAACAAGCGTGGGAACAATTAATAGCGACGCATCAAGTATTGCGTGCCTGTTTTATCTGGCAAGAAATGGATGAACCAGTGCAACTGATCGCATCGGAGGTACATTTACCCTGGTGCTTCCATGATTGGCGAGAATACACCCGTAAACAACAAACAGCACATCTGAAAAATTTTCTCACACAAGACAAGAGCCAAATATTTGATATTGCGTGTGCACCGCTGATGCGCATTAATGTGTTCCAATTAAGCGAACAAAGCTACCACATTGTGTGGACACACCATCATATCCTACTGGGAGGTTGGAGTATGCAATTGGTGTTCAAAGCATTATATGCGACTTACCAACGCTTATTAAATACCACTGCGACGCACAGTATCGAAGCACCAACACTTTCCTACAAAGATTATTTATGCTGGTTAAGACACCATGACCAGGATAGAGATAAAGCATTTTGGTTGACGTACTTAAAGTCACGCTCAGATCCCCAAATTTTTGCTATTGGCAACCGGGCCTCTTCATCGGTAATAGATACACCAGCATTCGATCAACTTACACAGATTATAGACTCACCTCTAGCAGCTAAGTTACAACAATTTTCTCGTCAACACCGATATTCATTGAATACGGTCATGCAATTTACCTGGTGTGTGCTCATTTCTCACTATAGCCGCTGTAATGATGTGATGACAGGGATCACAGTGAGTGTTCGCCCCGCAGAGCTGCAAAACATCGATCACACCATTGGCTTGTTTATTAACACCTTACCATTTCGCCTTAATTGTGAAGGTACACAAACCATACATACACACCTGCAGCGAGTACAAGCTTTGATGCTGGACATCAGCCACTACCATCATGTTTCCTTGGTAGATATCTATGAATGGTTAGGTTGTAATTCTCAGGAAACCTTGTTACAAAGCTTATTTATATTTGAAAATTACCCCGTGATTAACAAATATCCGGCGATAAGCAACTTGCAAATTAACGATGGGACACACTATCCGCTGACTTTGGCAGTTTTCCCCAATACACAGATACGCCTGGCACTGACATACCAGCAATCTCAATTTGATAAGGTGATGATGCAGCAAATGTTGCAGCATTATCAACATCTGTTAAAGCAAATAGTTGCAGCGCCAACGAAAACGCTCAGCCAGATAAGTTTGTTAACCCCCATAGAACATCAACAATTATTAACGATGGGCACTGGGGCAAAAGTAGCACAGTCGCAGCAATCATTGGCCGCATTATTTGCAGATGCTGCTCAGCGCACGCCCGATAAGATAGCCGTAGTCTATGAAGATCAGACACTCAGCTATGCGGCATTAAACCAACGTGCCAATCAATTAGCGCATATGCTCAAAGCACAAGGCGTACAAGTTAACACGCCGGTAGCGATTTATTTAGATCGTAGTATTGAAATGGTGGTTGCCCTGTTAGGCGTGTTAAAAGCTGGTGGTGCTTATGTGCCGATCGACCGACAAACGCCGCGCAAACGAATTTTATACGTGCTGCAACATACTGAGATAAATGTTGTGCTGTGTGCTGGAGAAAGTTATCAAACATTAGCAACCATGTTAGCGGATACAGATGAACCATTACACCTGATTGATTTAATGGATCAACAGCCATTACAAAAGATGAGTTGTGAAGATATCATGACCGCCACCACTGGCGATGATTTGGCCTATATTATCTATACCTCTGGCACGACAGGACAACCTAAAGGGGTCTTAGTGTCACAAAAAGGGGTGGTCAATGTCATTGCGAGTGTCTTTAACACCTTAGAGGTGATTGCTGATGACGTATTATTAGCAGTGACTTCACTGGGTTTTGATATTTCGGCACTGGAGATACTCGGCGCCTTGTTAACTGGCCTGCGCTTAGTGATAGCGCCAGCAAGTGCAGTTTATGATGGTGAGCAGTTAAAGCAATTGCTGCAACAACATCAAGTGACGTTGATGCAAGCCACGCCATCAACGTGGCATTTATTGCTGGCAGCGGGTTGGCAGTCAGGAAAAAATTTAAAGATCCTCTGTGGTGGAGAAAAGTTAAGTCAGTCTTTGGCTAAGCGACTATTGGCAACGGGGGCAAGTGTATGGAATGCTTATGGTCCGACAGAAGCCAGTATTTATACGACGATTACAGGCGTTGTTGATAGTAGTGAAGTTATTTCTATTGGTAAACCAGTTGCAAATATATTTGTTTGCGTGTTAGATCAGAATCACCAATTAGTTTCTATTGGCAGTATTGGTGAACTTTATATCGGTGGTATAGGTGTGGCTCAAGGCTATCTCAACGATCCAACATTAACGAATACACGTTTTATTGAGCATCGCATCTCTCCCCATAATGTACCAGAGCGACTTTATCGCACGGGAGACTTAGTGCGCTGGCTACCCACAGGCGAATTAGCCTATATTGAGCGTATTGATCATCAAGTTAAGATTCGCGGGTTTCGTATTGAATTGGCAGAAATAGAGACCTATTTACTAGATTATCCTGACATCAAGCAATGTGCGGTAATCAAAGTTGGGGAGGATGTCGCTGATCAACAATTGTTGGCTTATTGTACGACCCAATCATCAACAAAACTCGATCGAGCAGCAATATATGCATTTCTAACAGAACGATTACCGGCTTATATGATCCCCAGCGCTTTTATATCATTGTCACATATGCCGCTGACCATTAGTGGCAAGATTGATCGCCGACAATTAGCTAAGATACCATGCAAGCAATCTAGTGGTGCACCTGTAAAACCTTCGTCCTCTGCAATGCCGACAGAACAAGTGATTGCTAAAATTTTTGCTGAGGTATTAAATCTTGCGCATGTTAGTGTCCAAGATAGTTTTTTTGCCTTAGGAGGGCACTCAATTAAAGCCATTCAATTATTGACAGCACTACAACAACGCTTTGCCATCATGTTAAAAATGCGCGATTTATTTACCTGTGAGACGCCAGCCGCATTGACGCAGTTGCTCAGTCAACCGGCCACTACAGATAAAACAGGCATTCCCTCACCGCTTATTTGTTTACAAAAGCAAGGCGATAAACCACCGCTTTTTTTAGTGCATCCAGTCGGTGGTACTATTTTTTGGTTAGCCTCTGTTGCTCGTTATCTAGGTCGCGAGCGACCGATATATGCTCTACAAGACCCCGGATTAGAGATGGATAAAATAGCGTTCAGCCATTTTGAAGAAATGGCTGAATTCTATGTGGCGGCTATTATCAAAGCGTATCCGCAAGGTCCTTATTTGCTGGGTGGCGCCTCTTTTGGCGCTAATATGGCCGTGGAAATGGCAAGGCAATTATTAGCACAGGGTAAAGCCGTTCAATTCATTGGTTTGTTGGATGGTTGGGCTTTTTATCCGGATACGGTAAAAACACGGGAATTTCTACAAACACATATGCGCAAACAACATCAGGAGGTGCAGCGTCAATTAGCGATGTTGGCGGTTGACGATATACAACCATTTATTGATTTGCATTGGCATCGTGCTCACTTGTTGGCAAACCACCCATTGACTTTTGTTGATGCTCATCTAACTGTGTTTAAAGCGGCGCAAACCAGTCTTGCACTCAAATCTGTTGAGGTGGCAGATAACCATTGGTCTGCCCATTGTCGTAGTTTAGAGCTTATCTCCGTCCCCGGGGATCATGAAACCATGTTTTATGATCCGCATGTACAGGTGCTGGCATATCAATTGCTTGAGGCTATCGAACAATCTGGACACCTATCAGGTATAATGCCACAAGCTGAACTGCTGGCTTTTGCTTAAAGCAAGAGGTTATTCATCTATATGGCTGATTTATTTATGATAAATACGATTGATTTTAATCCAAAAAGCAGATATAATTGCTAAACTTGCTTTTTAGCGAACAATGTAATGTTGGCTCTTTAAATATCAAGGAATTTAGGTACAAACCAGGGAAAATGCTATGCAAGTAACTTGTAATATCGATCACTTAAATATTCCAGCCATTGTCTTACGCACAGATCACTCAGTGCGAGCCATGAATAGTTTAGCCGCACAGTTACATGGGGTTGAGCTGTCCACTATCCTCGATGAAGATTATGTAAGTTTTTGTCAAACTCATCAATTGGATGAGACATTTGTTAAAGAAGCGGCAGATAAGATCACCTCGGAAAACAGTATCACCGTGATCGCCCAATATAGGTTGGATGCGTTGCCTCGTTATATAGAATGGACCATCAGTGGTTTATATACAGGCACTCAGCATGATGGCTTTTTATTACTGGGTAAAGACATTACGCAAGGTGAAATTAATACTGATAATTTGCAGTATTTATCTAAAGTAGCCCAGGATATTATTGGTCGAGCGGTATCACCACGCACAACAGTCAAAGAGTACGTGGATGATATTGTGTTTCATTTGGATAATATTATTGCGCAGATGCCCGGCAGTGTTTACTGGAAAGACATGCATGGTTGCTATTTGGGTGGAAATAATGCTCTTGTTAAGTTATCAGGAATGACTTCCGTAAAAGATTTTATTGGAAAGCGTGATACATATCTTGGAAAAAAATTAGGTTGGCCAGATGAATTAGTGAATACTTGGGCTGAAGATGATAGGCGAGTTAGCGCAGGAGAGATGATTATTAATCAAGAAGAACCGCCTTTTAACACAGCATCGGGTGAAGTTTACCACCAACTTACAAATAAAGTACCATTACACAACCGTGATGGAAAGATCATTGGTATTCTGGGTATTTCTGTTGATATTACTGACAGAAAACGTGCTGAAAAGTTAGCACAAGAAAAAATGGTGGCAGCAAATACCATTGCTAATTTAAAAACTATTATAGAAAAATTTACAGGGAATATTCCGCCTGAGCAGGGTGATATACAAAGTTATGTAGAAGAATTAGATAATTATTTTCGTAATATCATTCGTGATCTTCCAGGTATTATCTATTGGAAAGATCGCAATGGCGTTTATCTGGGGTGCAATCAAAATACATTGAATCTTATTGGCGCACAACCTGTCGATGAGCTTATTGGCAAAACAGATTACGATATTGCTGAGAAGCTAGGAATGGAAAAATACGTGCCAGAGAAGTTTATACGTGATGACAAACAGGTGATGGATACAGGAGAACCACTCTTAAACCAAGAGGAGCCGCCATTTAGAACAGCTAGCGGTGATGAAATTTTTGAATTAACAAATAGAACACCTCTAAAGAACAGTGCAGGTAAAGTGATAGGTATTTTAGGGGTTTGTATTGATATTACTGACAAAAAACGTGCCGAAAAGTTAGAGCAAGAAAGACAAGCGCAAGAAAAAGAGATCCTTAAAAAAATCAACACATTCTTAAAGACCGCAGCTGGTAGTATCGCCCATGAGCTTAAGAATCCACTTTCAGGCGTCTCAATGCAAATTTCAATGCTAGAAGCATTGGCACAACAACAGTACTGGCGCGATCAGGAATCATCGCTCTCTGAGGAAGAATCACTGGCATTGAAGATGAAAACACCGATTGAAGTGATCCGTGAGCGATTAGCCTATGCGAATAACTTTATTAGTATGCAACTGGCAAATATGGGTGCGGATAGTATTGATACTTCCAAATTTAGCACTTGCTCGATAAGTCACTGCGTACAAGAAGCGTTAAGCCACTATTCATTTGAAGTACCTGAGCATGAAGCCTTAGTGCATTGGCAGGGGGGCAAGGATTTTAATTTCCATGGGGACGAGCGCTTAGCTAAACATGTACTATGGAATTTATTAAATAATGCCCTGCACTATATTAAGATAGAAAAGAAAGGTAAGATTACTTTGTGGTTAGAAGATGATGCGGATAATAACTATCTATATTTTAAAGACACTGCCAAAGGGATGCCTGCGGGGATGGCGGCCAAAGTATTTGATCAATTCTACAGTAAGCGACATGGCGGCACAGGGTTGGGACTCTCGCTGTGTCAAATGGCGATGCAAGCCTTTGGCGGTGATATCACTTGCCAAGCGGAAGAAGACCAATATGCCCAGTTTATATTGCGCTTCCCGCGCAAAAAGTAGATGAGTTGTTCCCTATCTAAAAACAACGATCTATGAATCGAAAATACTTGATTTCGCTTCTAATGATTCTATATAATACAATCAATTATAATTTTTTTGACCAAAGGGTATAGACTTATCATGTCACAAATTGAATAATAAAAATACATATTATTTCTTGTAAGGAAAAGTCAGTGTCACAAATTTTACTGGTTGAGGATGATTTTGCAATTGGCCAAGGGATCCAGGTTTATTTAGAGAGCATGGCTGACCATAAGGTCACGTGGGTAAAGTATGGTAAGGATGCACAAGCGGCTTTATCTAAAGGACATGCTTATGACTGTGTCCTGTTAGATCTGACTTTGCCAGATGTACAAGGATTAGAGATTTTAAAAACCTTACGCACGCACGACCAGACAACACCGGTGATCATCATCACCGCCAATGATTTCCCTGATGTGAGAACACAATGTGCAGAAGCTGGCGCGACTGATTTTTTAGGCAAGATGTTTAAACCAGCAGAATTAGTGAAACGTATCAATACTTGTCTGGGTTGACTCTACAACAGTTAACTTTGACCTAGTGCCACGTCCTTTAAATACGTCATCTATTATTTTGGCATATGCTGGGACCCGTCATCCCTGGGTCACAGCCCAGGGCAGGCTCTGACGGCTCGACGCATAATTTGATGTGGACTAATAATAAAATCAGAGGCCGTATTTAAAGGATGCAGTACCAGGTTGAAATAAACAAAATAACCCCCATACAGTAAGTATGCTGGGGCGTATCGTCAATTCGCTAGGTTGAGATATATACCCGTGATCTTTCAAACAGGGCATTTTGGCATCCCATCTTGAAGGCACCTTTGAACAAAAACACGAAAAATCACTTGTCATTTAGAAATACTAAAATCCGCGTGATTTTCCGTGTTTTTGTCCAAATCTACCCCCAAGCTGGGCGCTAAAACATTAAACTTCAGAGTACTTAGTA